>CALXDE010000215.1 GCA_944386965.1 uncultured Oscillospiraceae bacterium | reverse complement strand
TCCGCAAGTCCGTGCGCAAGCAGGGCCGCCACAAGAAGCAGACCGGCGGCTCCGGCCAGTTCGGCGATGTCCATATCGTCTTCGAGCCCCAGGATGAGAGCGAGGATATGATCTTTGCCGAGGAGGTTTTCGGCGGCAGCGTGCCCAAGAACTTCTTCCCCGCCGTGGAGAAGGGCCTGAGAGAGGCGTGCCAGCACGGCGTGCTGGCCGGCTATCCGGTGGTGTTCCTGAAGGCCACCCTGGTGGACGGCTCCTATCACCCGGTGGACTCCTCGGAAATCGCCTTCAAGACCGCGGCCCAGCTGGCCTATAAGGCCGCCCTGCCCGAGGCGTCTCCGGTGCTGCTGGAGCCCATTGGCGAGCTGAAGGTCCGGATTCCCGACGCCTACATGGGCGATATCATCGGCGATCTCAACAAGCGCCGGGGCCGTGTCATGGGCATGGACCCCACCGGCGACGGGGACCAGATCGTCACCGCCGAGGTGCCCATGGCGGAGATGATGAGCTACGCCATCGACCTGCGGTCCATGAGCCAGTCCCGCGGCTCCTTCACCTTCCACTTCGTGCGCTATGAGGAGTGCCCGCCGGCGGCCCAGGAGAAGGCCATCGCTGAGGCAAAGGCCCTGGCGGCGGAGTAACACACGCCGGAGAGGGCGCGCAAGCGCCGGCGCCGGGAGTCCGGCGGACAAGCATTTTGCCGGAGGCAAAATCTTGCAATCGGCCGGATTCACTCCGGGCGATTGCAGTCAAATGGAGGGGTCCCCGCGGGGCGCGGAAGCGTCCCGCGGGGTGCCAAGGCCATCGCCGAGGCAAAGGCCCTGGCGGCGGAGTAAACGAATGCCGTATATCCCGGGGGCCTCAGGCCCCCGGGATGTTTTTGCCGGGATGTCTGAGAAGCGAGGGGGAGGTCCGCCATGAGAAATCACCATACGGAGACAGATGTACTGCGGCTGCTGGCCTCGTTTGCGGTGGCCCTGCTCCACAGCGCGGCGGCCCGGATGAGCGCCGTGTCCCCCGGAGAGGCGGGGGCATGGCTGCCCTGCCTGCTCAATGCCCTGTGCCGGTTCGGCGTGCCGGTGTTTGTGATGATCAGCGGCCGGTATATGCTCTCCAGCGAGTGCGGCATCCGCCGGGCGGTAAGAAAAGCGGCAAAGACCCTTGTGACGCTGCTGCTGTGGGCGGCGGTGTATCTGGGGTATGAGCTGTTCCGCGGCTGGCGTCCTGTCGGGGGGATGGAGGTTGTGGAGCGGCTGCTGACACAGCCGGTCCACCTGTGGTACTTCTATGCCGCGGCGGGGCTGTACCTGATGGCGCCCATGCTGTCGGTGTTTACCCGCCACGCCACCCACCGCCAGTTTGTTTATGGCCTGGTGCTGACAGGGATTTCGGGCTGCGGGATCGTGGTGCTGCTGCGCACCGGCAGTGTTCCCCTGCTCTCGGCGGTGATGGAGCAGACCAAGCTGCCCTATGCCACGGGCTTTCTCTTCTGCTATCTGCTGGGGTATTATCTCTTCCGCTATCCCCTGGGGCGGCGGGGCCTGATCGTCTTGGGGGGCGCCGGGCTCCTGGGGCTGGGGGCCACCTTTGCCGGCACGATGTGGCTTTCGGTCCGTGCCGGGGCCTGGAACGATCTGCTGCTGAGCTTTTACGCGCCCAATGTGGTCCTCACCAGCGCGGCGGTTTTTGCCTGGGTCCAGTGCGTGTTCGGCCGTCTGGCCCTGCCGGACCGGCCCAGGCGCGTCCTGGCCGGTCTGGCGGGCACCACCGGCGGGATCTATGGTCTGCATATGCTGGTGCTCTGGCAGCTTCAGGGCGCGGGACTTCCGGTGCTGGCGGAGGCGGCTGTGGTCTACCTCATCAGCGCCGCGGTGGTTTGGGCGCTGCGGTGGCTGTGCCGGCTGGGGAAGCGGGCGGCGCCGGCGAAAACGGAATAGGAGAGCGGCGGGACGCCTCCGGGCGTCCCGGTTTCTTTGGAATTCTCCCTTGCGAAGGGGCGGTGCCTTGGGGTATAATGGTCCCAGAAAAAAGAGATGGGGGAAATCTGCCATGGCACGCATTGGATTTGACAACCAAAAATATATTGAGACGCAATCCGCTCACATCCGGGAGCGGATTGCCCAGTTTGGCGGCAAGCTCTACCTGGAGTTTGGCGGCAAGCTCTTTGACGACTACCACGCCTCCCGGGTTCTGCCGGGGTTTGAGCCGGACAGCAAGATCCGCATGCTTCAGACCCTCCGGGATGATGTGGAGATCCTGCTGGCAATCAACGCCGCGGATATTGAAAAGAACAAGGTCCGGGGGGATCTGGGCATCCCCTATGACGAGGATATCCTGCGCCTGATCGACATTTTTCGGGGGATGGGCCTGTTCGTGGGGGGCGTTGTGGTCACCCAGTACAACGGGCAGTCCGCCGCGGACGCCTTCCTCAAGCGGCTGACGGCGCTGGGAATCCACAGCTATAAGCACTATCCCATTCAGGGCTATCCCCACAACGTGGATTTCATCGTCAGCGACGAGGGCTTCGGAAAAAACGAATATGTGGAAACCACCCATCCCCTGGTGGTGGTGACGGCGCCGGGCCCCGGCAGCGGAAAGATGGCCACCTGCCTCTCCCAGCTCTACCACGACCACAAGCGGGGGATTCAGGCGGGCTATGCCAAATTTGAAACCTTCCCCATCTGGAACCTGCCCCTCAAGCACCCGGTGAACCTGGCCTATGAGGCAGCCACGGCGGATCTCAACGACGTGAATATGATCGACCCCTTCCACCTGGAGGCCTACGGCGTCACCACGGTGAACTACAACCGGGATGTGGAGATCTTCCCCGTATTGCGCACCACGTTCGAGACGATTCTGGGCAGCTGTCCCTATAAGTCCCCCACGGATATGGGGGTCAACATGGCGGGCAACTGCATCGTGGACGACGATGTCTGCTGCCAGGCATCCCGCCGAGAGATCCTGCGCCGGTACTACACCGCCCAGAAGGACAGGCTCCAGGGGCGGGCGGACGAGGAGCTGGTCTATAAGCTGGAGCTGCTGATGAAGCAGGCCGGCGTCACCACGGAGATTTTCCCCGCCGTGGCCGCGGCGCTGCAGCGGGAGAAGGAGACTGGCGCCCCCGCCGGCGCCATGGAGCTGCCGGACGGCACCGTGGTCACCGGCAAGACCTCGGACCTGCTGGGGGCGTCGGCGGCGGTGCTGCTCAATGCCTTGAAGCATCTGGGGGGCATTGATCCCAGTCTGGACCTTATCAGCGCCCAGGTGCTGGAGCCCATCTGCCGCCTGAAGACCGGCAGCCTGGGGGGCAAAAACCCCCGCCTCCACAGCGACGAGGTGCTCATCGCCCTGTGCATCAGCGCCGTTACCAACCCCATCGCCGCCCGGGCCCTGGAGCAGCTCCCAAGACTCCAGGGGTGCGACGCCCACTTCTCCGTGGTCCTCAGCGAGGTGGACGAGACGCTTTACCGCCGCCTGGGGATGCATGTCAGCTGTGAGCCCAAATATGAGCGCAAGCGCCTGTACTTCAAATAAAACTGCCAGAAACACGCCGCACAGGAGAGAAAACGGCCGCAAAAGCGGCCGTTTTCTCTCCTGCCGAAACCAGAGGAGGAACCATGCCGGAGACGATTACCCAAATCTTGGCCCGGGAACTGGGCCAGAGCGAACAGCACGTCCAGAATGTCATCGACCTGCTGGACGGCGGGAACACCATCCCTTTTATCGCCCGCTACCGCAAGGAGCTCCACGGCTCCATGGATGACACTGCCCTGCGCACCCTGGCTGAGCGGCTGGAGTACCTGCGCAGTCTCCAGCAGCGGCGGGAGGAGGTGAAGGCCTCCATTGCGGGCCAGGGAAACCTGACGCAGGAGCTCTCGGACGCCATCGATTCCGCCGCCACCCTCTCGGAGGTGGAGGATTTGTACCGCCCCTACCGTCCCAAGCGCCGGACCCGGGCCACCATGGCCCGGGAGAAGGGGCTGGAACCTCTGGCGGCGGTACTCTTTGCCCAGGAGATGGACGGCCCCAGGCCGGAGATCGCGGCGGCGGACTACGTGGAGCCGGAGAGGGGCGTGGAGACGGTGGAGGACGCCCTTCAGGGGGCCAGCGATATCATCGCCGAGCAGATCAGCGACGACGCGGCCATCCGCAAGGGCCTCCGGGAGCTGATGCTCCGCCGGGCCGTCCTCCGCGCCCAGGCCGCCGGAGAGGAGGACAGCGTCTACCGCCTGTATTATGACTTCTCCGCCCCGGTGAACAAGGTCCAGGACCACCAGGTCCTGGCCATCAACCGGGGTGAGCGGGAGGGCTTTTTGAAGGTGGATGTGGAGATGGATGCCCAGGAGGCCCTGGTGGTGGTGCGGCGGGCGGCGGTCCGGCCCGGGGCGCCTGCCATGGCCTTTGTCCGCTCCGCGGCGGAGGACGCCTACAGCCGGCTCCTCCAGCCCTCCATGGCCCGGGAGATCCGCGGCGCGCTGACGGAGCGGGCCAGCGAGGGGGCCATCGGTCAGTTCGCCCTGAACCTAAAGCCCCTGCTGATGCAGCCGCCGGTGAAGGGCCACGTCACCATGGGGCTGGACCCGGGATACCGGATGGGCTGCAAGGTGGCGGTGGTGGACGCCACGGGCAAGGTGCTGGACACCGCCGTGGTCTATCCCACCTATGGGGAGCGGCGGAAGAAGGAGGCCATCGGGAAGCTCTCCGCCATGGTAAAGCGCCACGGCGTCACCCACATCGCCATCGGCAACGGCACCGCCTCCCGGGAGACGGAGCAGATGGCTGTGGAGCTGATCGGCCAGGTGGGCGGAAACCTCAGCTATATGATCGTCAGCGAGGCCGGGGCCAGCGTCTACTCCGCCAGCGAGCTGGCCGCGGAGGAATTTCCCCAGTTCGACGTGAATCTGCGCTCCGCTGTGTCCATTGCCCGGCGGCTCCAGGACCCCCTGGCGGAGCTGGTGAAGATCGACCCCAAGGCCATCGGCGTGGGGCAGTACCAGCACGATATGCCCCAAAAGCGCCTGGACGAGGCCCTGGGCGGCGTGGTGGAGGACTGCGTCAATGCTGTGGGAGTGGACGTGAACACCGCCTCCCCCTCGCTTCTCAACCGGGTGTCTGGGCTCAACGCCACGACAGCCAGGAACATCGTGCAGTATCGGGAGGAAAACGGCCCCTTCACCGCCCGGAAGCAGATTTTGAAGGTGCCCAAGCTGGGGCCAAAGGCCTACGAGCAGTGCGCCGGATTCCTCCGGGTGCCGGAGAGCGGGGACGTTCTGGACAACACCGCCGTCCACCCGGAGAGCTATGCCGCGGCGGAGAAGCTCCTGGCCGAGACGGGGTATACCCTCGCTGACGTGGCGGCCGGAAATCTGGCGGATCTGCGAAAGCGGATGGAGAAAATGGGCGTGGAAGTTCTGGCCCAGCGGTGCGGTGCGGGGGTGCCCACGCTGCTGGATGTGGCGGCGGAGCTGATGAAGCCCGGCCGGGACCCCCGGGATGAGCTGCCGCCCCCCATCCTCCGCACGGATGTGCTGGAGATGAAGGACTTAAAGCCCGGCATGGTCCTCACCGGCACGGTGCGCAACGTCATCGACTTCGGGGTGTTTGTGGACATTGGTGTCCATCAGGACGGCCTGGTCCACATCTCTCAGGTGTCCGACCGGTTTATCCGGCACCCCTCGGAGGTCGTCCGCGTGGGCGATGTGGTGCAGGTGGTGGTGCTGGAGGTGGACGAAAAGAAAAAACGCATCGGCCTCTCCATGAAGCAGGCGCCCAAAGCCTGAGAAAGCGATAAACCGACCGGTCCGGACAACGTCCGGACCGGCCGGTTTCACTTTTGCGGTTCTTCGTTCTCCCGGGCGCGGATGTGATCCCGGAGCAGAAGGTTGATATAGGAGGAGAGCGAGCGGTCATCCTCCTCGGCCAGCTGCTTGGTTTTTTCGTAGATATCTCCGTCCAGCGTGATGCTGGTCTTTACTTTCAGTGGTTTCATATGATTGCACTCCTTTGCAGATACAATAGCATATTCCACCAAAAAATCTTGACTTATCTTGCAAAGTAGGATAAACTACTGAAAAAAGGAGGGGGCCGGCATGGTCGACTACCAGAAGCTCTATGCCACCCTGCTGGGCCGGGTGGACGAGGCGCTGCAATATATGGTGGGGGATATCAACGATTCCCGCCGGATGGTCAGGACCGCGGAGCTGCTGCGCCTGGCCATTCAGGAGGCGGAGGAGGACTATCTCCGGCAGACGGAGGAATCATGAGGCGGATGGCTCCTCCGGCAGCGGCGCGGGGACCAAAATGGAACAGAGGAGGGCTTGCAGCCCTCCTTTTTTTGTGTTATACTGCATCTATCATCTAAAATGGGGGAGTATGGTAGGTTTTCCCAACTCCCATGTGCGATAGAGAGGAAACAGAGACTATGGAGATTACACAGGGCGTGCCCTTTGAGAGTCTGGGACTCTCGGAGGAGATGCTGCACGCATTGCGGAAGAAGGGCTATGAGATGTCCACCCCGGTCCAGGCCGGGTGCATCCCGCCCATGATGGCCTGGAAGGACGTGACGGCCAAGGCGCCCACCGGCACCGGCAAGACCTTTGCCTTTGGCATCCCCATCGTGGAACACATCGATGTGGACAGCAGCGACGTGCAGGCGGTGATCCTGGCTCCCACCCGGGAGCTGGCGCTGCAGATCACCGCTGAGATGCGGGAGATCGCCCAGTTCAAAGAGGGTATCCGCATGGTCTGCCTGTACGGCGGACAGCCCATCGGCAAGCAGATCGACACGCTCAAGAAGAAACCCCAGATCGTCATCGCAACCCCGGGCCGCCTGGGGGACCACCTGAAGCGGCGCACGGTGCGGCTGGACAAGGTGGAGACGGTGGTGCTGGACGAGGCGGACCGGATGCTGGACATGGGCTTTATCCACGATGTGACGCGGCTTCTGGACCAGATGAAAAACCGGAAGAACCTGGGGCTCTTCTCCGCCACCATCAGCCGGGAGGTGATGGATATCGCCTGGGTCTATCAGCGGGAGGCCGAGGAGATCACCGTGCAGGCGGTGGAGGAGAACAAGCCGGATATCCGCCAGTACCGCATCGATGTGCCCATGAACGAGAAGCTGGACGCGGTGGAGAAAATCCTGAACGTGGAGGGCTACGACCGGGTGATGATCTTCTGCAACACCAAGGGCAGCACCGAGCGGGTCAGCCATCTGCTGCAGCTGCGGGGGGTGGACGCCCAGTGCATCCACGGGGACATTCCCCAGGTCAAGCGGGAGAAGGTCATGGACAAGTTCCGCCGGGGGGAGCTGCGGGTGTTCGTGGCCACGGATGTGGCCGCCCGGGGCATCGACGTGGACGACGTGGACGCGGTCATCAACTACGACGTGCCGGACGAGAACGAGTACTACGTCCACCGCATCGGCCGCACCGGCCGGGCCAAGCGCCACGGCGTGGCCTTTACCCTGGTGGCGGACTACCCGGCCATGGT
>CALXDE010000214.1 GCA_944386965.1 uncultured Oscillospiraceae bacterium | reverse complement strand
ACGTGGTGACGGAGTACGGCATCGCCCGGCTCCGGGACCGGACCGTCCGCCAGCGGATAGAAAACCTGATTGCCGTGGCCCATCCGGACTTCCGGGGCGAGCTGCGCCGCGAGGCGGAGAAGCTGCTGCTTTGAGCGGCGCCTGCCCGCTCCCGGCGCCGCCCCGTTCGATGCAAATTTCACGATTCTCCGACGGATGATTTTTCAAATTTCGTGTATATTCATAAAATCGCTGTGAGATGGAAATTTTTTGTTGCAGACAGGCCGGGGAGCCATTATAATAAACCCAAATCACAAGCTTACATCGTATGGTTTTGTAACCTGCTGGAAGAATCAAGGCGGAGGAGTTTTCTCTCAATGACGTTCGTTCTGTTTGGCATTCTGATTCTTACCATTATTCTGGTTCTGGTAGAGGGTATCGTACTGGAAGAGAATAATGTGTTTGGTCATGCGCAGAACCGGAACTCCACTCCCCCGCTCCACACGGCGGCAGCATAACAGGAGCTTTGTATTCTGAAACGTCTGTGACCCGACACAAGGGCCCCAGACGTTTTTTTATTTCCGATGGCCGCCGGCAGACGGCCTCACTGCAAGGAGGAAGACCTATGGACATGACAGGCGCACAGATCATCGTGGAAAGCCTCCTGCGGGAGCGGGTGGAGCAGGTGTTCGGATATGCCGGCGCCACCATCTGCCCCCTGGCGGACGCGCTGCGGGCCACGCCCCAGTTGGGGTACACCCTGGTCCGCAACGAGCAGAACGCCGGCCACATGGCCTCCGGCTATGCCAGGGTCAGCGGAAAGACCGGCGTGTGCATCGTCACCTCCGGCCCCGGCGCCACCAATCTGCTCACCGGCATCGCCACCGCCTATATGGACTCCATTCCCCTGGTGGCTATCACGGGGCAGGTCCCCTCCCGTCTGCTGGGCCGGGACATCTTTCAGGAGGTGGACATCACCGGCGCCGCCACCCCCTTCACCAAGCACACCTATCTGGTAAAGGACGCGGCCCGGCTGCCCCAGGTCATCCGGGAGGCCTTTTACATCGCCTCCTCAGGCCGGCCCGGCCCGGTGCTCATCGACGTACCCATCGACATCCAGGAGCAGTCCGTCCAGGACCCGGCGTTCCCGGAGGACATCCGCATCCGCGGTTATAACCCCAGCGTCAAGGGCAACGACAAGCAAATTGCCCACGTGGCGGAGGCCATCCGCCGGGCGGAGCGGCCCGTCATCTGCGCCGGCGGAGGGGTCTTCCTCTCCCATGCCGAGCTGGAGTTTGAGACCTTTGCCGCCAGGACCCGGGCCCCGGTGGTAACCACCATGATGGGGCTCTCTCTCCTGCCCACGGATCACCCGCTGAACATGGGCATGATTGGCGCCCACGGCAACGCCTGCGCCAACAAGGCCCTGGCAAAATCCGACCTGCTCATCATGATTGGCACCCGCGCGGCGGACCGCTCCATCCTCTCCCCGGACGAGATTCAGCGCCGGATGCCCTCCATCCACATCGACGTGGACCCGGCGGAGATTGGAAAGAACATCCAGACGGAGATTCCCCTGGTGGGCGACGTGCGGACCATTCTCCAGCAGCTCCTGCGGCGGGACCTAACCACCTCCTGCGCCCCTTGGCTCTCCGCCCTGCGGGAGCGGCGGGACCAGGAGCTGGGGCGGACCTATCCCGTCCGGCAGGGCAGCGTCTCCCCGGGGCGGCTGCTGCGGCTGCTGGGCCAGCGCCTGGACCACAAGGCCGCCGTGTGCGTGGATGTGGGGCAGAACCAGATTTGGGCCTGCAAACATCTGTGGCTCAGGGGCGGGCGCTTCCTCACCAGCGGCGGCCTGGGCACCATGGGCTATGCCCTGCCCGCCGGCGTGGGCGTCAAGGTGGCCCAGCCGGAGCGGCAGACCGTTGTCGTCTGCGGCGACGGCTCCTTCCAGATGTCCATGAACGAGCTGGCGGCGGTCCGGGCCGCGGGCATGGATTTGAAAATCGTCCTCCTTCAGAACGGCGTGCTGGGCCTGGTGCATCAGATTCAGCAGGCGCCCCCCTACCACGGCGCCTTCGGCGTGGCGCTGGAGGGCAGCCCGGATTTCTCCGTGATTGCCCAGGCCTACGGCATCCCAAGCGTCACGGTGGAGGATGAGGCGCAGGTGGAGGGCGCCCTGGACCGCTTCCTGGCGGAGCAGGGAAGCTGCCTGCTCATCGCCCGGGTGGACCCGGCCGCCACCACCAACGACTGAAGGGAGGAACCGCCATGAAACAGATTATCTCCGTGCTGGTGGAGAACCAGGCCGGCGTGCTGGGACGCATCACCAGTCTCTTCTCCCGGCGGGCCTTCAACATCGACTCCCTGGCCGTCGGGGTGACCGACGACCCCTCCGTCTCCCGCATCACCATCATTGTGGACAGCGGCAACAGCGTGGTGGAGCAAGTGGAAAAGCAGCTCAATAAGCTGGTGGACGTCATCAAGGTCCGCACGCTGGACGAGTCCGCCATGATTGGCCGGGAGCTGATGATTATCAAGGTCAACGCCAACGCCAAGACCCGGGGCAATATCATGACCGTCTGCGAAATCTGCGGGGCAAAGGTGGCGGACATCTCCCCCACCTCCATGACGATGGAGCTCTCCAACACCCCTGACCGCCTCAACGCCTTTGAGGAGATGATGCGGCCCTTCAACATCCTGGAGGTGGCCCGCACCGGCATGATTGCCCTGCAGCGGGGCGGCGGGAAAATTTAATCAGAAATTAAGCGCCGGAAATTGGGACCTTGAACGAACCGGGCGCGCCCACGGCGCACAGCGAAACAGCCCGGCAGCGCCAGAGGGCATCACTCCCAATTCCGCAATTCAGATTTTGCTAAAGGAGGCAGCGGTTTGAAAGTAAGAGCGACCCAGGCCATCTTGGAGTGCCTGCTGGAGCAGGAGGTGGACACCGTCTTCGGCTACCCCGGCGGGACGATTCTGAACATCTATGACGAGCTGTACCGCTATCAGGGGCGAATCCGCCACATCCTGACGGCCCACGAACAGGGCGCCGCCCACGCGGCGGACGGCTACGCCCGCTCCACCGGCAAGGTGGGGGTGTGCTTTGCCACCTCCGGCCCCGGTATGACGAATCTAACCACCGGCATCGCCACCGCCCACCTGGACTCCTCCCCCGTGGTGTTCATCACCTGCAACGTGGGGGAGAACCTGCTGGGCAGGGACGCCTTCCAGGAGGTGGACTCCACCGGCATCGCCATGCCCATCACAAAGGCAACCTTCCTGGTGCGGGACGCCCAGACCATCCCCGATGTGATGCGCCAGGCCTTTGCCGTGGCGGCCACCGGCCGGCCCGGCCCGGTGCTCATCGACTTTTTGAAAAACGTCACCGCCCCGGACCAGATGGTGGAGTACACCTTTATCCCCTGGCGGGAGAACCGGGCGTGCGAGAGCATCCGCTCCCTCAGCGCCAGCCACCGGCTGAAAAATCCCGAGCCGGACCGCCAGGATGTGGACACGCTGCTGGAGATGATCGCCCAGGCGGAAAAGCCCTTCCTGCTCTGCGGCGGCGGCGTGGTCCGGGGGCGGGCACACCAGGAGTTCCGCGCCTTTGCGGAGAAGCTGGACGCCCCGGTTGCCATCACCGTCATGGGCGGCGGAGGCTTTCCCGGCGCCCATCCCCTCACCACTGGTATGATTGGCATGCACGGCTCCCAGGCGTCCAACGTGGCCTGCGACGAGTGCGACCTGCTCATCGCCGTGGGCTGCCGCTTCTCCGACCGGGTGGCCCTGGACCCCGCCACCTTCGCCGCCCAGGCCAAAATCGTCC
>CALXDE010000213.1 GCA_944386965.1 uncultured Oscillospiraceae bacterium | reverse complement strand
CGGGTGTCGGCAGACCCTGCCGGAAGGGCGGAGACGTTTCGCGTCTCCGGACGCGACCTACTTTTGTCGCCAGACAAAAGTAGGCAAAAACTGGCTTAGGGGCTGCGGCCCCTAAGTACCCCAGGGGTGTACAGCAAAATGCAGCGTCCTCTTTCCGGCGCGAGGGCATCGTCTTGCCTCTGCGCCGCCTTCCGCGCCTTCCATTTCACTAGGCGCTGCCCGAGTGGTTATCCTTGCTATTTCTCCCTCAATGCCGCGCCTGCCTGGGTAGGCGTCGGAGCTCGAGATCCCGCCGCAGCGGGAGACAGCGCGGGAAGCGGCGCGATCACCGAAGGCCGCAAAATCTGGCGGAAGCGCCAAGTCAGCGGCAGCGGGAATCAGCGCAGAGACAGTTCCCCGACCGCGCGCCGCCCGAGAGCTGCAAGCTGCCCGCATGGCAGCTCCCGTAAAATCCGGGGGTCCGGGGGTAAGCGGCCTGACGCGGCGGCTGCGCCGCGCACGTCTCGGACGCGTCCCCCGGCGGCGTTTTGGTCACTTTTTCGCCGCGGAAAAAGTGACTCGCCCTCGGAAGGGCGAAACCCTTCCCCTCGGCCTGCCGGGGCTGGCGAAAAACCAGGTGGCGCCGGGGCGCGAAACGCCCCGCCCCTCCGGCATGGGCTGCCGGCAAAAGCGCCCCGCCCCCGGCGGCAGCGCCGCCCTGACTTTCAGATAACAGGAGTATGTTATGGACCTTTTACAGTGGCTGACCGAAACCCAGGCCGGCGAGTTCTGGCTCACCGTGCTGGTGTCCATGCTGCCGGTGGTGGAGCTGCGGGGGGGCATCCCTTTCGGGGTGGCGGCGGGGCTGGAGCTGCCGGCGGCCTTCGCGGCGGCGTTTCTGGGCAACGTCCTGCCCGTGCCCTTCCTCATCCTCTTCATCCGGCGGATCTTCGCCTGGCTCAAGGTCCACGTCCCCGCCGTCCGGGGGGCGGTAAGATGGCTGGAGGAGCGGACGGAGCGGAAAAAGGAGGCCGTTCTCAGGTACCAGACCTGGGGCCTGTTCCTCTTTGTGGCCATCCCTCTGCCGGGCACCGGGGCCTGGACCGGGGCCCTCATCGCCGCGGCCCTGGACATGCGCCTGAAGAGCGCCGTTCCCGCCATTGTGGGGGGCGTGCTGGCCGCCGGGTGCGTCATCGCCGTGCTGACCTACGGGGTCATCTCCCTGTGAGGCACCTCCCCCGGCCGGGCGGCATAGGATGGGCCGAGGTGAAAAGCACATGCGACTTTGGCAGGACGGACTGACGGCCATGCTGGCCGCCGTGGGGCTGGCCACCATTTTGTGGATGGTGGTGGGCCTGTTTCTCCGCCGGAAGCGGCGGCTCTTCTCCCGGGTGACCGCCGTGGTCCGGGGGGAGGGGGACGGGGCGGACCTGGAGTACACGGTCCGGACCCTCTCCCAGCTGCGCTATGAGCAGGGGGCCTTCGGCGCTATCCTGATCCTGGACTGCGGCCTGGACGAGACGGGCCGGCGGATCGCGGAGCTGCTGGAGCGGGAGGAGGAGTGCGTGGCCCTGCGCCGGCGGGACGAGGCGGAACAATTCTTTCAGTGAGGTACATAGGAGATGCAGCACGAGACGATTGACGGGACCATCCTGAGCCTGATCTTCCAGAACGAGGAGAACGGGTATACCGTGCTGCGCCTGGTCACCGGCGATGGGGAGATCATCACCGTGGTGGGGTGCATCCCCTGCGCCGCGCCGGGGGAGAATCTCATCGCCACCGGGGTGTGGATGACCCACCCCACCCACGGCGAGCAGTTCAAGGCCGAGCAGGTGGAGCGCCACATGCCCACCACGGAGACGGAGATCCTCAGCTACCTCTCCTCCGGGGTCATCCGGGGCGTGGGCCCCGCCACGGCCCAGCGCCTGGTGGAGCGCTTCGGGGTGGACACCCTCCAGGTGCTGGAGGAAGCCCCGGAGCGCATCTCCCTGATCAAGGGCATCACAGCCAAAAAGGCAAAGGAGATCGGCGAGGCCTTCCGCTATCAGACGGGCATGCGCCGGCTGCTGGAGTTCCTCTCCCGCAACGACCTGCCCCTGTCCCTGGCCATGCGCCTCTACCGGCGCTACGGTCTGGAGTCCATGGAGGCGGTGCTCCGCAACCCCTATCTCCTGGTGGACGAGTTCTACGGGGTGGACTTCTCCGTCATGGACGAGATCGCCCTGGGGATGGGCTTTGACGGGGGGAGCCAGCGCCGGGTGGAGGCGGCGGTGCTCTTCGAGCTGTCCCACAACCTGAACAACGGCCACGTCTTTCTCCCCCGGGAGAAGCTGCTCTCCGCCGCCCAGGAGCTCATCGGCGCCACGGCCGACCAGACGGAGCGGGCCCTGGACGACCTTGTGGACCGCCGCGCGGTGGCGGTGGACAAGATCGGCAAGGTGGAGGGCTGCTACCTCGCCCGGCTCCATGAGGCGGAGGTCTATGTGGCCGCCAAGCTCAAGACCATGCTGTCCTTCCGGCCGGACGTGGGCAGGAACATCCCCGCCCTCATTGACCGCATCCAGGCCCAGCAGGGCATCACCTATGCCCCGGCCCAGCGCCAGGCCGTGGAGCTGGCGGCCACGGAGGGGCTGCTCCTCCTGACCGGCGGGCCCGGCACCGGCAAGACCACCTCGGTCCGGGGGGTGGTGGCCATGTTCGAGAGCCTGGGCATGGACGTGGCCCTCATGGCGCCCACGGGCCGGGCCGCCAAGCGCATGAGCGAGCTCACCGGCCGGGAGGCCCAGACCATCCACCGCGCCCTGGGCATGGTGTACAACGAGCCGACCGGGGAGGTGACCTTCTCCAAGAACGAGAAGGAGCCCCTGGAGGCGGACGCGGTGATCGTGGACGAGATGAGCATGGTGGACCTGCCCCTGATGCGCTCCCTGCTCTCGGCGCTGCGGCCGGAGACGAGGCTGGTGATGGTGGGGGACCCGGACCAGCTGCCCTCGGTGGGGCCGGGGAACGTGTTCGCCGACCTGATCCGCAGCGGGGCCGTCTGCACCGTGGCGCTGACGGAGATCTTCCGCCGGGCCCGGCAGAGCGCCATCGTCCGCAACGCCCACGCCGTCAACGCCGCCCTGCCCCCGAACCTGGAGAGCAACCAGGGGGACTTCTTCTTCCTGTGCCGCCGGGACCCGGAGCGCCTGGTGGACACGGTGGTGGACCTGTGCCGCCGGCGCCTGCCGGAGAACATGGGCATTGACCAGGGCCAGATCCAGGTCATCTGCCCCACCCGCCGGGGCCCCTGGGGCACGGAGGCCCTCAACCGCCGCCTCCAGGCGGCATTGAATCCCCCCGCCGCCGGAAAGGGGGAGCGGGTCTGGGGGGAGCTGGTGTTCCGGGTGGGGGACCGGGTGATGCAGACCCGGAACAACTACGACGTGGTCTGGGAGCGGCCGGACGGCACCGTGGGCACGGGCATCTTCAACGGCGACGTGGGACAGATTTTGGAGGTGGACCCCTCCGGGGAGCTGCTGACCATCGCCTTTGACGAGCGGAAGGCCGTCTACACCCCGGACATGCTCAGCGAGCTGGACATGGCCTACGCCATCACCGTCCACAAGGCTCAGGGCAGCGAGTACCGGGCGGTGGTCTTCGCCTGCATGCGCTGCGCGCCGTCTCTCATGGTGCGGGGGGTGCTCTACACCGGCATCACCCGGGCCCGGGAGCTGCTGGTGATGGTGGGGGACGACAGCGCCGTCCTCCAGATGGCCGCCAACGACAGGCAGCAGCGCCGCTACAGCGGACTGCGCCGCCGGCTCAAGCGGGCGGCGGCGGAGCTGGCGGCAGAAAGGACCGGGGAGGGTCCGCTCCGCCCTTGACAGAGGCCCTGGCCATGGGGTATAGTAAAAATAGCTGATTTGCCTCCGGTTCAATGCCGCGCCTTGCGGCGAATTTCACAATCACAGGCCGGCCCGGCCAGCGGAAAGGAAGGATGCTATGACGCCCCAGGAACTGTATCAGGAGAGATTGCAGCTGATTCAGGACACCATCGCCCTCAAGCCCACCAAGCGGATGGTCAACGCCGTCCGCGTCAACTACTGGCCCTATCTGGAGTACGGCATGACTTTGGCCGACGCCCTGCGGGACTACAAGCGGGGCAACGAGTGCTTCTACCGCTTCCACCGGGAGTTCGCCCCGGATGTGGCCAGCACCTGTTCGGCCAACTACCCCAGCCGGGTCTATGAGATCACGGGGCTCAAGACCGTCCGCTGGCCCGGGGACCCCAAGGGCCTGGATGTGAACGCCCCCTATCAGTTCATCGAGTACGAGACGCTGATGGAGGACGAGTACGACGAGTTTCTCGACGCACCCGCCCAGTTCACCCTGGACAAGTTCATGCCCCGCACCGCCGACGTGTTCGCCCCCCTCACCAACCTGAACTGGCTGGCCATGTGCACCCGCATCACCGGCCATATCGACGCCTTCACCTCCCCGGCCATGCTGGAGATGTACAGGAAGCTGGAGGAGTGCGCCGAGGTGCTGGCCGACTACCGCAAGTACAGCGCCGAGGCCCGGAAGACCATCATGGAGATGGGCTATCCCTTCATCAGCGGCACCGGCAGCGCCACGGCCTTTGACATGCTGGCCGATTCCCTGCGCTGCACCATGGGCTTCTTCGCCGACCTGCTGATCCAGCCGGAGAACGTGCGCAGGACCCTGGACCGCTTCGTGGAGTTCCACATCCAGGGCTCCCTGGCCCAGTGCAAGGCCACCGGCTGCCAGTATGCCTGGGTCATGCTCCACAAGGCCTTTGACAACTTCATCAGCGACGAGACATACCGGGACTTCTACTGGCCCTATCTCCAGAAGTGGATTCTGGCCATGGTGGACAACGGCCTGACCCCCGTGGTCTTTACCGAGGGGCCCTACACCACCCGCCTGAAGTATTTGGCGGACGTGCCGGTGGGGAAGGTCATCTACCACTTCGAGGAGGTGGACTTCCAGGCCGCCAAGCGGGAGCTGGGCGGCATCGCCTGCATGATGGGCGGCTATCCCACCCAGTCGGTGATGTTCGACAAGCCCGAGCAGATCCGGGACAAGGTCAAGGCGGTCATCGACATCATGGGCCCCGGCGGCGGCTACATGTTCGGCACCGGCGCCAGCATCGATCACGCGCCCCGGGCCAATATGGAGGCCCTGTTCGACGCGGTCCAGACCTACGGCAAGGCCTGAGCCCCTCCCCTACCGCTCTACCGCCCGCCGGCACAGCCCGGCGGGCGGTGTTTTGTCCGGCGGGAGGGACAAAAAATTTTATTATAAAATTATTATAAAAGCAATGGACGTTTTAGAGAGAATGTGATACACTACTTTCAAACCGGAAGGAGTGAGGATATATGGCGGAGGATCGAATCGCGGAGAAGTCCCTGGGGCTGCGGCCAGCGCTGATGATGGTCGTGCTGGGGATGGCCTACTTTTTCAGCAACTTCCACCGGCTGTCCCTGAGCGTGATCGGGGATGTGATCGCGGTGGACTACAGCCTCACGGAGCAGCAGCTGGCGACCCTGGGGTCGGCGATCTTTTATTCCTACGCGCTGATGCAGATTCCCTGCGGGTTCATCGCCGACCGGGTGCCAGCGAAAAAGCTCATCGCCGGGTCCTGCGTCCTGGCGGCGGCGGCCACGCTGTGGTTTGCCCTGGCCAGCGGGTTCACCAGTCTGGTCCTGGCCCGGACGCTGACGGGCGCGGCCACGGCGCTGGTGTATGTGCCGGCCCTGGCGGTGATCCGCAAGCAGTTCGGGGACCGGATCTACGGCACCATGACCGGCATCATGGTGGCCATGGGGCAGCTGGGGTCGGTGTGCGCGTCGGCGCCGCTGAAGTTCCTGGCCGACCAGTTCAGCTGGCGGTTTGCCTTTTTGCTCATCGGGGGCGTCTCCCTGGTGCTGGCGGTGGGGGCCTGGTTCCTGATCCTGGACCCCAAGACCGCTCCGGAGGCCGCGGCTGTCCGGCGCAAGACCGGCTGGAAGGCGGCCCTCTCCGCCGGGAGCGTCAGCGTCGCGGTGTGGTTCTTCCTCACCGGCGGGACCCGTCTGTCCTTCCAGAGCCTGTGGGGCACCCGGTTCTTCACCCAATCCCTGACGGTGGACGCCTCCTCCGCCAGTCTGTACCTCATGCTCATCTCCATCGGGTGCATTGTGGGCTCGGTGATCCTGGGCCGGGTGGCGGACCGGATCGGCAATGTGCGCACCGTGGTGTTCAGCACGGCGCTCTTCGCGGCGCTGTGGGGGTGCTTTGCCCTGCTGGGAAGCGGCGTTCCCGCTCCGCTGCTCTCGGTGCTGTGCCTGCTGCTGGGGGCCATGGGCGCCGGCGGCTTCACGGTGGGCTTCAGCTGCATCCGCCTGTTCGCCGGAAAGGAGAGCACCGGCGTGGTCACCGGCGTGAGCAATTGCTGCGCCTTCATGGGCAGCGCCGTGTTCACCCAGGTCAACGGCGTTCTGCTGGGCCTCTCCCCCTGGGAGGGCGCCGGCGGCCAGTTTTCCTTCCTGCTGCTGCTGTTCTGCCTGCTGTCCCTGGCGGCGGCCCTGGTGGCGGTGGTGAACCGGAAGCGCTTCAAGCAGTGAGAAAAGGGGGGCGCCGGCTTTTTGCCGGCGCCCCGTTTCCTTCCCGCGCGGCGGGCTCTTGTGCGCCGGGGAGGGACTGTGGTATAATCGGAAAAACAGCGAAATACGGAAGATGGATGGAGGACATGCGTATGGAGCAGGTGGAACTGCTGTCGGTATTGCAAAACATCGCCCTGGGGATGGCGAAGTTCCTGGGGGAGGATACGGAGGTGGTGCTCCACGACCTGGAGAAGCGGGAGATGGTGTATATTGCCAACGGCCACATCACGGGCCGTTCGATGGGCTACCAGACCAACCCCTCGATCTATGATGTGATCCTGGACCTGGCGGATGAGGACGGACACGTGATTGGGTACGGCAGCAGCTCCAACAAGGGCAAGCGCCTGCGCTCGTCCCACTTCATCATTCGGGATGAGCGGAATGTGCCCCGGGCCCTCATCTGCATCAACCAGGACACCGCCCGACTCCAGGCCGCCCGGGACCTCATCGACTCCATGATCGCCCTGCGGCCCCTGTCGGAGGCGGAGGAGCCGGAGGGGGACGATGTGAACTATATCCAGAAGATGACCCAGCGGGTGATCGCGGGAGCCATCGAGAAGATGAAGCCCACCTCCATTGACAACCGGGAGGGCAAGCTGGAGGTGCTCCGCCAGCTGGAGATGAAGGGGGTCTTTGCCGTGAAGGACGCGGTGCCCACGGTCTGCCGCCAGCTCTCCATTTCCCAGGCCACCCTGTACAACTATCTGCGGGAGATCCGCAGCCAGGAGAGCGCCCCGCCCTCCCTGCAATACTGAGGGGGATGTCCCCCGCCGCCGGACAGTTTGCCGTCCGGCGTTTTTTTGTCTTGTGTTTATTGATAAATTCCAGCATAGAATCTTATTATAATTACCATATGGACGAGGGATGTAACATGTGCTATGATTCTTATTATAAAATTACTATAAATATGGGGGTGAAGCTGGAGCTGATTTCTATTATCGCGGGCCGGTCTTTGAGAAACAGAAAGGAGTCACTGTATGAAGCAACGTACAAAGCGCACCCCCTCTGTCCTGGTTTCGGGGCTGTCACTGGTTCTGGTCATCGCCGTGGTGGTCATCGGTATCCGCATCGGCATCGGTTCCCAGATGTCGCTGTTCTGCGGCGCGGTGGTGGCCATGGTGGTGGGCCTCCTGCTGGGCATCCCCTGGGAGGAGATCCAGAAATCCATGCTCAAGGTCATCGACAACAGCATGGTGGCCATCCTGATCCTCATTATCGTGGGCATCATGATCGGCGCGTGGATCATCGGCGGAACGGTCCCCTCCCTGATGTACTACGGGCTCAAGCTCTGCACCCCCAGGCTGATCCTGCCGCTGACGTTTGTCCTCTGCTCGGTCATGTCCGTCTTTACCGGCACCAGCTTCGGCTCCATCGCCACCATGGGCCTGGCCCTGACAGGCGTGGCCATGGGCATGGGCGTGCCGGTGCCCATGGTGGTGGGCGCGGTGATCTCCGGGGCCTACTTCGGCGACAAGCTCTCCCCCATGTCCGACAACACCAACATGGCCTCCGCCATGAGCGGCGCCACCCTGTATGAGCACATCGGCTCCATGATGTACACCACCGTGCCGGCCACGCTGCTGACCCTGGTGCTCTACATCGTCCTGGGCCTGCAGTACGGGTCCGGCGACATGGACA
>CALXDE010000212.1 GCA_944386965.1 uncultured Oscillospiraceae bacterium | reverse complement strand
GGTGAATGCCCTGCTGATGGGGGCCGGCGGCAGTGAGCTGGTGGCGGTATTCACCGCTGTTAACTGCGTCAGTGCCTTCTCCCTGGCGGTGGTGGACGGCGTGCCTCAGGCCGCCTCCGCCATGCTGGGCATCTGCAGCGGCGAGCGGGACAACGGCAGCGCCGCCCTGCTGCTCCGGCGGGAACTGCGCACCGGCCTTCTCTGCTGCGGCGCCTTTGCCGCCGTGGTGGTCCTGGGGAGCGGCGCCATCGCCTTCGCCTATGGCCTCCCCGCCGGCTCCCTGGACTTTGCCATGGTGTGCCTTGCCTCCGGCATGTTCCCGGCTCTGGGGTGCAGCATTCTCTCCGGGTACTACAACGTCTCCGGCCACGTAGGCTGGGCCAACGCCATTATCCTCTGCCGGGTGTTCCTGGCCGCCGCCGGAAGCCTGTGCGCCGTCCTGGCCCTGGGTCTGAGCCCCTGGTGGTTCCTGATTTTCAGCGAGCTGGCCACCCTGGCGCTGTGGTATCCCGCCGTCTCCCTCTGTCACAGGCGGCACCCGGAGCGGACAAGATATCTCCTGATGGACCCCTCCCTGGAGGAGCGGGGCCAGGTGCTCAACTTCTCCGTGACCGGGGATACGGCGCAGATCTGCCAGGCCAGCGGGAGGATCGCCGATTTCTGCCGGGATAACCGCATGGAGTCCCGGCAGGTCCTGCGCTTCAGCCTGGCCCTTGAGGAGATCATGACCCAGATCGTCCAGGAGAACCCAGGCACACCGGTCCGCTTTGACGTGCGGGCCTTCGCCGTGGGGAAGGAGCTGGGCATCCGCTTCCGCTACGACGGGCGGGCCTGCAACCCCTTTGACCGGCAGGAGGAGCCGGGGGAGGCGTACCTTGGGATCCGGCTCATTGCCGGTATGGCGGAGCAGGTGGTGTACCAGCGGACCTTCGGGGTGAACACGCTGCAGCTCCTGCTCTGATCGTCAGGAGGCTCTGCATGAAGATAGACGATATTTCCCAGGGAGCAGCGGCCTTGGAGCGGCTGCGGCGGACCGCGGCCGGCGCCCGGCGGGTCCAGCGGGAGCAGCTGCGGATGATCGTGGAGCAAAACGCCGCCGCGGAATACGGGGCCCGCTGCGGTTTCTCCCGCATCCGCTCCCTGGCGGACTTCCAAAGGCAGGTCCCCCTCTCCTGCCACCGGGACTACGAGCCCTACATCCAGGCCCTTCTATCCGGCGGGACACGCCAGCTGACGGCGGAGGAGCCGGTATACTTTGCCATCACCTCCGGCAGCACCGGCACCCCCAAGTACGTCCCCGTGACGGAGACGGACATGCGCCTCCACCATGACTGCATCCATTGGGGCGTCTGGGGCATGGTGCAGGAACATTTCCCCCTTGCGCCGCCGGAGGCCCTCTTCGGCAGGATCTTCCAGGTGGGGGAGTTTGCCAAGACGTACCTGCCGGGGGGACAGATGTGCGGCGTCCGCTCCGCCTCCCTGTACCAGTGGCTGGACCGGGAGGGGAACTTTGACGCCTCCGGCTACTGCGTACCCAAGGAGGTCCTCTTTCCGGAGCGGGTGGAGGATCTGACCTATGTGAAAGTCCGCTTCGCCCTGGCGGAGCGGCGGCTCACCGCCATCCACAGCGTGTTCCTCCACCGGGTGGTGAGCGTGCTGGACTATATTCGGCAGAACTGGGAACTGCTGCTGCGAGACATGGCGGCAGGCACGGTGGACGAGAGTATCCCGCTGGAGAAGCCCTGGCGGGAGAAGCTCCGCCGCTGGCTGCCGCCGGATCCCCGGCGGGCGGCGGAGCTGCGTGCGCTCCAGGCGGACCGGCAGCCCGAGGACATGGTAAGGCGGATCTGGCCGGAGCTGCGCTACATCGTGGGCATCGGCGGGGCAAACTTTCCTGTCTATGCCGGGGCCATGGAGCGATATGCCCCCTCCGTGCCCATCCACCACTTCATCTACGGCGCCTCCGAGGGTTTCCTCAGCATCGCGGCGGGGATGGGGGTGCCGGACGCCTACCTCCTGCTGCCGGAGGCGGGATTCTTCGAGTTCCTGCCCGTCCCAGAGGAGACAGGAGCACCCCGGACCATAGAGCAGGTGGAGGCGGGACGCCGCTACGAGCTGGTCTTTACCAATCACTCCGGCCTCTACCGCTATCGGATCGGGGACGTGCTGGAGGTGGCGGGCTTCTTCGGCCAGACCCCGGTGGTCCGTTTCTGCTACCGGCGGGGCCAGGCCCTGAACGTGGCCGACGAGAAGCTGAGCATAGAGCAGCTGCACTCCGCCATGGAGCAGTTCCAGAAGCGCGGGGGCCTCTCCGCCGCCTTCTGCGCCCAAGAGGACTACTCCCGCCGGCCGGGACGGTACCTTTTCTACCTGGAGTGCTCCCCGCTGCAAAACGCGGAGGCCCTGCTGGACCAGTGCCTGGAGGAGGCCAGCCTGGGCTACCGGGGATGCCGCGCCATGGGGGATATCGCCCCGCCCTGCGTCCGCTTCCTGCCCCCCGGCAGCTTCCATCGCTATGAGGCGTCCCTGGCACGCCGGGGCAGGACCATGGCCCAGTACAAGCCTGTGGAGATCCTGCGGCGGGAGGAGGACCGGCGCTTTTTCGCCGCCGAGGCGGATGGATTTGTGGAATGAGGGAATCATGAAAGAGAAATTCTCAGGACTCTCCGGCAAGCTCATCGCCAGCGTGCTGCTGCTGAGCGTACTGCTGTGCACCGCCATCAGCTACATGGGCTACCGGGAGTTCACCGCAGTGCTGGAGGCCGAGTACAACCGCTCCGCCTACGAGATCGCGGAGACCGCCAAGACCTATCTGGACCCGGACCGGTTGGAGCACTACCTGGAGACCGGAGAGACCGACGAGGCTTATGGGGAAATTCAAGCCCGGCTGGATGCCCTGGTGATCTCCACCGACAGCTACCTCATCTATGTGACCCGGCTCTCCCAGGACTACACCACCAGCACCTATATCTTCGACGCCGTCCACCCGGACACCGGCTTCACCCGCTATGAGCTGGGCTACACCGCCCGGGACATGGACCCCGCCTACCGGGAGGAGGTGGCGCGGATGATGAGCACCGGGGAGCGCAGCGCGGTGTACTTCTACTCCTACACCCAGGCCTCCGGAGCCCACACCACCGCCGCTATCCCCGTGGCGGACTCCGCCGGGAGGATCGTGGCCCTCCTGGGGGTGGAGAAGGCCATGACGGCCCTGGACAACGCCCGGCGCACCTATGTGCGGAACGTGCTGGCCATCACGGTGCTGGCGGTGGCGCTGTTCCTGCTGGCCTA
>CALXDE010000211.1 GCA_944386965.1 uncultured Oscillospiraceae bacterium | reverse complement strand
TGCAAAATCCCGACCTCATCCCGGAAAAGATCAAGGCCAAGCTCGCCCATACGGGGCTGTGGGACGTGGATCCGGTGAACCTCTTCCGCATCTCCTGGCACAACGAGGCCAAGGAGTCCGGCGGCCTTTTCCAGGCGGTGCCGAACTACGTGGAGATTCCCTCCAGCCTGTCCGGCGTGCCCTGCCGGATTATCGCCATGGCCGGCAAGTGGTTCCCTACCGGCTGCCACAAGGTGGGCGCGTCCTTTGGATGCCTGGCTCCCCGGCTGGTGACGGGGCAGTTCGACGTGAACGTACATAAGGCCGTTTGGCCCTCCACCGGCAACTACTGCCGGGGCGGCGCGTTCAACTCCACGCTGCTGGGGGCCAGGGGCGTGGCGATCCTGCCGGCGGAAATGAGCCCGGAGCGGTTCGAGTGGCTCCACGAGATCGGGGCCGAGGTCATCGCCACCCCCGGCTGCGAGTCCAACGTCAAGGAGATCTTCGACAAGACCAACGAGCTCAAGCAGGATCCCCAGTACATGATCTTCAACCAGTTTGAGGAGATGGGCAATCCCCTGTGGCACTACAACGTCACCGGCACCGCCCTCTCCGACCTGTTCGAGGCGGTCAAGCGCCCCGGCGACCGCTTCGCCGCCGCCGCCTTCACCTCCGGCTCCGCCGGCACCATGAGCGCCGGGGACCTGCTCAAGGAGCGCTATCCCCAGCTCAAGCTGGCGGTGGGAGAGGCGCTCCAGTGCCCCACCATCCTGAACAACGGCTTTGGCGGCCACCGGATCGAGGGTATCGGCGACAAGCACATCCCCTGGATTCACAATGTGAAGAACACCGACATGGTCATCGACATCGACGACGAGGACTCCCAGCGCCTCCTGCGCCTGTTCAACACCCCGGAGGGGCAGGCGTACCTGAAAAACGAGCTGGGTCTGGACGACGGGCTCATAGAGCAGCTGACATGGCTGGGCATCAGCGGCATCGCCAATGTCCTCTGCTGCATCAAAATGGCCAAGTATTATGAGCTCACCGAGCGCGACGTGGTGGGCACCGTCCTTACCGACTCCGCCGCCATGTATCAGAGCCGCATCGCTGAGCTCAGCGAGATGCACGGACCCTACAACGCCCACGAGGCCGCCCTGGACCACCACCTCCACATCCTGGGGCTGAAGACGGACAACATGATGGAGCTGACCTATGCCCAGCGCAAGCGGGTCCACAATCTGAAGTACTACACCTGGGTGGAGCAGCAGGGCCGGACCGTGGAGGACCTGAACGACCTGTGGTACGACACCGAGGGCACCTGGGACGCGGTCCATGCCCAGGCCGGGGACCTGGATGAGCTCATCAACGCGTTCAACGAGGCCACGGGGCTGCTCAAATCGCTCTGATGGCGAGGGGGCCGCGCCTGCGGGACCCTGCCGGTGAAGAACAACCATAACAGCGCCGCAGGGCGGGGCATCCGCCCCGCCCTGCCGCTTTATCGTCACGCCTCCGCGTCAATGTAGGCCTCCTAGGCCTCCTGCTGGCCGCGGACCAGAATGTCCATCGCTTCCCCATAGTTGTTGGCGCGCAGCGCTTCGATCGCGTCGGTTACGGCATTGAACAGTACGGTGTAGCAGAGTGGCAAATCATCCATTGAGCTTCCCCCTTTCTGTTTTTTTGAGTTTTGTAGCACAAAATGTGATATACTATATAATGCATCAAAGCGACACAAATTGCAATACTTTATGCAATATAAAAGTATTGCGAGGTGCCAAGTGAGGAAATTCAAGATACCTAAAGTTCCGGCTTCTACCAATAAGAGTGTTCGCTTTCCAAACGACGTCATTGAAGCCGTGGAGGAAGCGATCCGTGGAACAGATTGCACCTTCTCCGCCTTTGTGGTTGAGGCCACCCGGGTGGCCCTGGAGAATCTCGCGGAGGAGGAAGAGGCACAGAAAAAGGAGTGATGACATGAAGCACGTCCTGTATGGCAAGTGTGTCAAATGCGGCAGGACCTATGCCGCGGTCCCCGACCTCACCACCTGTGAATGCGGGGGCATTCTGGATATCACCTATGACTACGACTATATCAAGTCCACTTTCACCAAGGAGCTTCTCTCCCGGCGGCGGAACAACTCCATGTGGCGCTATCGGGAGCTGCTGCCGGTGGAGCCGGACGCGCCGGACACCCCCCTGCGGGTGGGATGGTCGCCCCTCTACGAGGAGCCCCGCCTGGCCCGCCAGCTGGGGCTGGGGAAGCTCTGGGTGAAGGACGACGGGCTCAACCCCACCGCCTCCCTGAAGGACCGGGCCAGCGCCATGGCCGTGGCCAAGGCCCGGGAGGCCGGGGCCAAGGTCATCGCCTGTTCCTCCACCGGGAACGCCGCCAGTTCCCTGGCGGGGAATGCCGCGGCGGCGGGGCTGAAGACGTATATCTTCGTCCCCAGCCGGGCGCCCAAGGGCAAGGTGGCCCAGCTGATGACCTTCGGCGCCACGGTGATCTCGGTCCAGGGCAGCTACGAGGAGACGTTTGAGCTCAGCAGGCAGGCCATTGACCGGTGGGGCTGGTACAACCGCAACGCCGCCATCAATCCCTATCTCTCCGAGGGGAAGAAGACCGTGGCCCTGGAGATCATGGAGCAGCTGAACTGGGAGGTTCCGGACTACATCGCCATCTCCGTGGGGGACGGGTGCACCATCGCGGGGCTGTGGAAGGGGCTCAAGGACCTGTACGCCATCGGTTTTATCGACCGCCTGCCCCGGCTGATCTCCGCCCAGGCGGAGGGGTGCTGTCCCCTCAACCGGGCCATTGAGAGCGGGGAGCCCTGGCATCCCATGGAGGAGAATACCCTGGCTGACTCCATTGCCGTGGGGGTGCCCCGAAACGCCGACAAGGCGCTCATGGCCATCCGGGAGAGCCATGGCCTCACGGTGAACGTCAGCGACGAGGAGATCCTGGCGGCCCAGCAGCTGCTGGGCCGGACCTGCGGCGTGTTCGGCGAGCCCGCCGGCGTCACCGGCACGGCGGGGGTGAAAAAGCTCTGCGAGCGGGGAGCGATCGGGAAAAACGACACAGTGGTCAGCGTGGTCACCGGCAACGGACTGAAGGATGTGGCCAACGCCATCAAAGCCGCCGGCGAACCCATCTCCATCCCCTCCGACATGGAGAAGCTGCTGGAGGCCTTTGACCGGAGCGGCATCCAGGTGGAGGCGTGAGGGGGGGCCGGCCTGCGTATGGAGAAAAACAGGAGGATGCGGGATATGGACAGCGTCTACAAGGAAATCATGGAGCAGGCGGACGCCATGGCGGAGCGCCTGAGGGAGGTCCGGCGGGATCTGCACACCTATGCCGAGCCCGGCTGGTGCGAGATCCGCACCAGTTCCATCATCGCCCAGCGTTTGACGGAGCTGGGCTACCAGGTGCTCACCGGACCGGACGTGTGCCTGGCGGAGGCGAGAATGGGCCTGCCGCCGACGGAGGAGCTGGAGGCGGCGTATCGGCGGGCGCTGGATCAGGGGGCTGTTCAGCCCTATGCCCAGCGGGCGAAGGACGGCTTTACCGGCGTCATCGGCATTCTCG
Source organism: uncultured Oscillospiraceae bacterium (assembly GCA_944386965.1). The sequence goes on along the minus strand of CALXDE010000211.1, from coordinate 5,094 downwards.
ACTGCGGAGAGGGGCCCACAGTGGCTCTGCGCTTCGATATCGACGCCCTGGGCGTCTTTGAGGAAAAGTCCGCCGCGCACCGCCCCGCCAGGGAGGGCTTCGCCTCCGTCAACGACGGGGTGATGCACGCCTGCGGCCACGACGGGCATGTCGCCATGGGCCTTGGCGTGGCGGAGATCCTGATGCGCTGCCGGGAGCGGCTGCGGGGCAGGATCAAACTGATCTTCCAGCCCGCCGAAGAGGGGCTCCGGGGGGCCAGATCCATCGTGGAGCACGGCCATCTGGACGATGTGGACTACGTGATCGGCAATCACATGGGGGACAGCGCCGGCGGAGAGAATCAAATCGGCCTGACCTGCGGGGCTACCCTGGCCAGCACCAAGATGGACGTCTTTTACACCGGCAGGGCCGCCCACGCCGGGGCGTCGCCGGAGAAGGGGAGCAACGCCTTGCTCGCGGCGGCCACCGCCGTGTTGAATTTCCAGGCCATCCCCCGCAGCGGCCAGGGAGATACCCGGGTCAACGTGGGAACCCTCCACGCCGGCTCCGGGCGCAATGTGATCTGCGACCGGGCCAAGCTGGAGCTGGAGGTCCGGGGCGCCACGACGGAGGTCAACCAGTATATGGAGGACTATGCCCGCCGCATCGCCCAGGCGGCCGGCGCCATGCACGGCTGCGGCTGCGAGATCCGGCTGATGGGCGCCGCCGAGTCCCTCCAGAGCCATCCGGATATGATCGCTTGGTGTGAGCGGGTCTGCCGGGAGAAGCTGGAACTGCGGGTGACGCCGCCGGGGAAGACCGCCGGCGCCAGCGAGGATTTCGCCTACATGGTCAACCGGGTCCACAGCCGGGGCGGGAAGGGACTGTGCTTCAACACCCTCAGCCCCTGCGCCGGCCCCTTCCACAGCAAGGATTTCGACTTCCGGGAGGAGGACCTGTGCGCCGGCGTCAAGGCGTTCTGCGGCCTGACCTGCGATCTGTTGCTGGAGGAGCGGCCCTAGGGCGCTCCAGGAAAAATAGGGGACGCGGTTGACTTTTCCCGGACAGGGCGGTATAATCTGATTTAGAATATCAGATAAGGTGATTTCAGATATGGGATATAGAATCTTGTGTGACAGCTGCACCGATTTTACCCCCGCCATGGAGGTGGACCCCCACTTTGTCCGCATCCCCCTGACGATATATGTGGGGCGGCGGGAATTTGTGGACGACGGAACCATTGACCAGGCGGAGCTTTTGGCGGCCATGCGGGATTCCGACGACCCCACCCGGACGGCCTGTCCCTCGCCGGAGGAGTACCGCGCCCATTTTGACGAGGCGGAGGATATCTATATCGTCACCCTTTCCGAGCGGCTCTCCGGGTCCTGCAACGCCGCGGCCCAGGCGGTGCGATATTACCGGGAGGAGGGGGGCGCTCACAACGTTCACCTCTTCAACTCCCGCTCCGCCTCCGCCGGACAGGTACAGGCAGCCCTGAAGATCCAGGAGCTGGCGGAGGCAGGGATGGCCTTTGACCGGGTGGTGGAGCGGACAGAGGCGTACCTCAGCGAGATGGATACCATGTTTGTTCTGGAGAGCCTGGAGAACCTGCGCAAGAACGGGCGGCTGACCAAGGTCCAGGCCCTGGTGACAGGGAGCCTGCGCATCAAACTGCTGATGGGCGCCACTCCGGAGGGGGAGATCATCAAGCTGGGGCAGGGCTTCACCGAGCGACAGGCCCTCCACAAGATGATCGCCCGGGCCGCCCAGAGCCGCGGACAGGAGGAAAAGCGCCTGGTGATTTCCCACTGCAACTGTCTGGAGCGGGCGCATTACGTTCGGGAGCTGGCGGAGAAGCTCTGCCGCTTCCGGGAGATCCTCGTCACCGCCACCGGCGGGATTTCCACGGTTTACGCCTATGACGGCGGCGTCGTGATCGCCTATTGAAGAGGCAGCCACGCAAAACAGCCCCGGACCGCGTTACAAGCGGCCCGGGGCTGTTTGACGCACGGCTCAGAATGTTACCGTCCGGGAGGGGGCGGTGAAGGAGGAGAAGGTGGCCGTCGCGTCCTTGAGATAGAATACCTGGGTGTTGCCGTCGTTTTCATCGTACATTCTGCGCAGATTGGGGTAGGCGTCCAGCATGCTCTTGCGGGCCTCTGTCCGGTCATCCTCTACGGCCAGAGCCTGGATGCGCAGCCACTGCCCGTTGTGGAAGGCGCAGATCTCGATCTTGGGATTGGAGAGCATCTGGTGGGAGACAGGCTTGATTTTCCCCGTCTGGATGTACAGCTTCCCCTCGAACACGTGGGCGGTGCCGAAAGGGCGCACCCGGGGCTGGTCCCCCTCCGCGGTGGCCAGATAATAGGTGCCGCAGTCCTTCAAAAATTGCACGACTTCTTCCATGATTCCCGCTCCTTTCTGGTCAGTAGATACCTACATTATACCGGATTTGGGAAAAAAAGCAAGGAGGCATCGGAAGAGGGATGCCTCCTTGTGAGAAATCAGGCGTAGCGCTGGAGATCGGCGCCGGCGAGGTATTTCTGCATGGCGCTGGAGCGGTAGAGCAGGGCGAAGACGATGATGGTCATCGCGATATTGGGCACCGCCCAGAGGATATTGTAGAGGAAGGAGTAGAACCAGGGGCTGGTCATGGTCAGGCCCAGGAACTCCTCGGGCATGTAGATGCCCCAGACGAATACGCCCACGAAGAAGCTGGAGAGGAACTGGAGGGTGCCGCCCACCAGGGTGCCCCAGTAGGCCGCGCCCCTGCGCCCCTTGAACAGCCCGGCCCCGAACCCCAGCAGGGAGAAGGCCAGGAAATAGTCGCAGATGATGGTGGTCCAGTCGATGGCCATGCTGTTCAGGCCCAGCAGATAGTTGAGGCCGCCGAAGACCAGCCCCGTCAGCGCGCCCCAGCCCGCCCCGTGGCGGATGGCGAAAAAGACGATGGGGAGGATGTTGATGTTGAAGACGGAGCCGCCGCTGGGCAGCTGGCCGGGCAGGATGTCTTTCAGCCAGTCCAGCACCAGGGCAATGGCGATCATCATGGCCGCCTCGCAGATGGCGTATACATGCTTTCTTGATTTCATGGATGGTTCCCCCTCTTTGTATTTTTCCGGAAAACCGGCCCGGGGCAACAAAAAACGCGCCCACGGACGCGGGCACGCAGCACGAGACAGGATGGAGTTGCGCTCCCTACGCCGGCATTATCCGGATCAGGTTCCAGGGTCGGAGCGGCCATACGCTCCCTCTCAGCCGGCATGCCGCCAGCGCCCCTCAAGTTGGTCGCCCCTATGGTAGCACGGAGATCGGAAATTGTCAAGGTTTTGCCTGACCGGCCCTCCCCCGGTGGACAGAGCGCGGAAAAAATGATATGATAAAAACAACAGAATATGCCATGATAGGGAGAGTGGGTATGGAAACCTGTTTTATTTTCGGCGCCGGACAGGATGTGGAGCTGGTGCGCCGGCCGGAGCCGGGAGACTATGTGATCGCGGCGGACGGTGGGTATCTGGCCTGTAAGCGGCGGGGGATCGTTCCGGACCTGCTGCTGGGGGACTTCGACTCCATGGAGGAGCCGGCGGACTTTCCGAAGGTCCTCCGCCTGCCGGTGGAGAAGGACGACACGGACACCTTTCTGGCAGCCAAATATGCCCTGGAGCGGGGCTGCCGCGCCTTCCACATCTACGGCGGCACCGGCGGCCGGCTGGATCACACCCTGGCAAACCTCCAGCTGCTCCTATGGCTGAGCCGGCGGGGAGCCCGGGGATACCTGTACGATGCGGGCTTCACCTACACCGCCATTACCAACGGCGCCATCACCATCCCCCGGGGGCCGGAGTGGGGGCTGCTGTCGGTGTTCTGCGTGGGGGAGGACGCCAGGGGCGTCTGGGAGAGCGGGGTCCAGTATCCCCTGGCCGACGCTGTGCTGACGGCGGAGTTTCCCCTGGGCGTCAGCAACCACATCATCGCGCCCCAGGCCCATGTCTCTGTCCGGGAGGGCTCCCTGCTCATCGGCTGGGAGCGGAGCGCGACATGACGGGGAAAAAGGGAGAAGGGCGGAAAATTTCCCTTGCGCCGGAAGGGGATCTGTTGTATGATGATACTAAAAGAAAGTCTGGAAGCCTGAAAAATTTTCTGAGCTGCGGGAGGGAGCGCCATGGCGACGTTTACAGTCAACGGTAAAACGGTCACAGTGGAACGGAAAGAGAAGCTGCTGCGCTACCTGCGGGATGAGCTGCGCCTGACCAGCGTGAAGGACGGGTGCAGCGAGGGGGCCTGCGGCACCTGTACGGTGCTGGTGGACGGCAAGGCCACCCGGGCCTGCGTCCTCACCACCGACAAGTTGGATGGGAAAAACGTGCTCACGGTGGAGGGTCTGACGGACTTTGAGAAGGAGGCCTGGGTCTGGGCCTTCGGCGAGGCCGGGGCCGTCCAGTGCGGGTTCTGCATCCCCGGGATGGTCATGGCGGGGAAGGCCCTGCTGGACGTGAACCCCGACCCTACGGAGGAGGAGATCGCCTTCGCCCTGCGAAACAACATCTGCCGCTGCACGGGCTATGTGAAGATCATCCAGGGGGTGAAGCTGGCGGCAAAGATCCTGCGGGAGGGGAAGCTGCCGGAAGAAGAGAGGGAGGACTGGCGCTTCGGCCAGTCGGTCCACCGGCTGGACGTGCGGGAGAAGGTGCTGGGGTACGGCAAGTACCCCGACGACATCTACATGGAGGGCATGGTCTACGCCTCCGCCGTCCGCAGCGCCTATCCCCGGGCCCGGGTGCTGGCTATCCGCACGGAGCAGGCCAAAGCCCTGCCGGGGGTGGTGGGGGTGTTTACCGCCGCGGATATCCCCGGTACGAATAAGGTGGGCCACCTGGTGAAGGACTGGGACACCATGATCGCTGTGGGGGATATCACCCACTACCTGGGGGACGCCATCGCCATTGTGGCCGCGGAGAGCCAGGAGATTTTGGAGGAGGCCAAAAAACTGGTGGAGGTGGACTACGAGCCCCTGACGCCGGTGCGCAGTCCCTATGAGGCCATGGCCGAGGGCGCGCCCCTGGTCCACCGCTCCGGCAACCTCCTGGCCCACAAGCATGTCTCCCGGGGGGACGC
>CALXDE010000210.1 GCA_944386965.1 uncultured Oscillospiraceae bacterium | reverse complement strand
CCCAGGACCTGGATCAAATGTGCTGGCCCTGCTACGAGTGTGAGCAGCCGGTCTATGAGCTGTAAGCGGAAAAGGAGGTCTGAGAGAGGCGTGCCCATAAATGGGCGCTGCCGTTACACCCAAAGATGATTTTCACGCCATCAGCCTGAGTGGAGGCAAAGACTCCACCTGTCTTGCTCTGCTGATGATCGAACGCGGTCTGCCCATTGACGCGGTAATTTGGGCGGATACCGGCATGGAGTTCCCGGAGATGTACGGCCACATCGCCATGGTAGACGAGTACCTGTTCCGGGAGCGTGGCCTGCATATCACCGCCCTGCGTTCCCCCAAGAGCTTCGAGTACATGATGTTCGAGGAACCGAAACAGAAGCCGTCCTGCCTGGAAAACCGGGCACGGCTGGGCATCCCGCCCTACGGCAACGGCTGGCCCGGCGTCAAGGTCCGCTGGTGTACCGGCCAGCTCAAGACCCACCTTATCAGCAAGGAGGCCAACCGGCTCAAGGGGGCGCACCAGCTTCAGCAATATGTGGGGATCGCGGCGGACGAGGCCCATCGGTGCAAGGCCCTCCACTATCCCCTGGTGGACTGGGGCATCACTGAGGCCCAGGCCCTGCAAATCTGTTATGACCGGGGCTTTGACTTCGGCGGCCTCTATAAGATTTACCACCGCGCCTCCTGCTGGTGCTGCCCCTTCCAGCGGATTGGGGAGCTGCGGAGCCTGCGGCGGCACCACCCGGAGCTGTGGGCACAGCTGCTGGATCTGGACAACCGGGCCAGGGCGCAGTTTGGCCCCAGCCCCCTGGGGCAGTTCAAATCCAACTGGAGCGTTGCCCGGCTGGAGGAACGGTTTGCCCGCGAGAAGGCGCAGACCGCCCCCATCCAGCCCAACGCCCCTAACGACGCTACATAGGAAGTGACAGAACATGGCAGTTTTCCGCATAGAACGGACGCGGGACTATACCGTAATGAGCAACCATCACCTGAAGGACACGGCCCTGAGCCTGAAAGCCAAGGGTCTGCTGTCCATGATGCTCTCCCTGCCAGACGAGTGGAACTACACCACGCGGGGCCTTGCGGCCATCTGCAAAGAGGGCGTGGACGCCATTGGCGGGGCGCTGCGGGAGCTGGAAAAGGCGGGCTACATCGTCCGCCGCCAGCTTCGCGGCCCCGGCGGGCGCATCAGCGACACCGAGTACACCATCTACGAGAAGCCCCGCCCCGCTGCGGAGGAACCGCCAGAGGAACCGGGGCCAGATACGCCTCCGCCAGATACGGACGCACCAGATACGGAAAACCCGTATCTGGTGGAGCCGGATATGGGGGAACCATCTACGGAAAAGCCCGCAGAATTAAATACTAAGAGATCAAATACGCAAAAATCAAATACGCATCTATCAAGCACTCATTCATTCGTTCTTTCTGCGCCTGCGGCGGAAGGAATGACGGACGTGTATGAGAAGCGAGAGGAAATTCGGGAACAGATTGAGTATGACCTGATTTGTACCCCTGTCAACCGGACCCAGGTGGACGAGTTCGTGGAGATTATGCTGGAGGTAGCCATGACCCGCAGCCCCACGATCAAGATCGGGCGGGACGCGGAGTATCCCACCGCCTTCGTCCAGCAGCGGTTTGAGCAGATCACCTCCAGCCACATCGAGAAGGTGCTGGACGGCATCAGCGAGAACACCACCCGCGTCTGGAACACCAAGGCTTATCTGCTGGCCGCCCTGTTCAATGCGCCCAGCTCTACGGACAATCACTACACCATGCTGGTCAACCACGATTTCCACCACGATTACGGCGGCTGAACGGGCCGCCTTATTTTATGCCCGGAATGGCCGGGAGAAAGGATATGCCTATGAAACGGCCTCTGGCTTACATCACCGCCCCCTGGGGCGAGAACGAGTTCGAGAACACGGAGAACGCCGCCCGCTGGTGCCGTCAGGTGTACGACGCGGGCTTCTCCCCAGTCTGCCCCCTGCTGTTCCTGCCCCTGTTCCTGAAGGACAGTATCCCCCAGGAGCACAAGGACGGCATCGACATGGCGCGGGACTACCTGCGGAGGGCCCGTGTGCTGGTGGTCTGCGGCGGCAAGGTGGACGAGACGGTAAAAAACGACATTGCCACCGCTGAGCGCCTGCGGATCACCGCCACCACCCTGGACGGCATCCTCACCGTCAAGGGCCAGGGACGGGGCCAGTGACCTGCCGCTGGCCTCGGGTCCGGGGACCTCCCCGGACCCAAAGCACCACCCCAAACCAACCATCAGTTTGACACAAAGGAGGGAAATCACCCATGAAACCCAAACACACCCGGCTGCGCTCCCTGCTGGCCTCGTTCCTGGCCGTGGCGATGCTGTTCTCCCTGATGCCCACAGCTTTTGCGGGACAGGAGGACGGCTACCACGACCCCGCCGAGCATTGGCAGGAGGCGCTCAACCGTACCAACGAGCTGGATGCCAACTCCGTCGTAACCATCGAAACATTTACCTGCTGTGAGTGCGGTCAGGCCACCTCGTTCCAGGTATTCCGCGTGCCGGAGTACACCCGCAACGGAGAGACGGCCCTGACACGCAACGTCAAGTATTCGGATGGCACCTGCCTGGATGGTGAGAGCAAGGGCGACCTTTTGGACGGCACCCCCGGCCAGGACGCCTATTACACCGGCTACCACTGGACAAAGGCGGTGTGCCAGACCTGCGGCACCTTCAACACCAACATGGGGGCCACCAGCTATGCCTGCGGCAAAAATGTGTATTGGCTCTACGACTGCGCGGCGGACTTCTTCGAGGAGCTGCCGGAAACGCAGACCATTGAGCAGGTGGACAGCGGGTATCACCGCGTCACTACCACCAGCGGGAGCTACTGTGGCTTCTGCTATGGCACCTTCAAGGAGGAAAATTCCACCCTGGAGCGCCACCACATGGAGAGCGCCATCCGGCCCGAGCTGGCCCATGACCGCTTTGTAGAGATGGATACCTGTGAGGACTGTGGCTATGCAGAGACCGCCTACATCGCCGCCAAGGCCGTCATTGCAGATTACTTCGGCGTGGTGGACGGCCAGCCCCACACCGTTACCGTGTCCGATCTCTCCGATGCAGGCGTTACCACCGCCATCCGCTACGGCAACGAGGCCAATTCCTGCACCCTGACTTCGGCTCCCAATTACACCGAGGCCGGGGACTATCCCGTGTACTACGAGATCACCTACACCTACCACGACACCGACATGGTGGAGG
>CALXDE010000209.1 GCA_944386965.1 uncultured Oscillospiraceae bacterium | reverse complement strand
GTTGTGGTGGCTCTTGACCGCCTTCACCGTCTTGGTGCCCGACTCGATGATGTCGGGGTAGATGGTCCCCTGGCCCAGGAAGTGGATGCCCTCCAGCTTCCGGGCCTCCTCCTCGAACACCCGGATGAACTCGGCCCCGATGATCTTGCGCTTGCGCTCCGGGTCGTCCACCCCGGCCAGCTTGTCCAGGAACCGGTCCACCGCGTCCACATAGACCAGGTTGGCCCCCAGCTCCTCCCGGAAGACCTTGACCACCTGTTCCGGCTCCCCTTTGCGGAGCAGTCCGTGGTTCACATGGACACAGGTCAGTTGCTTGCCCACCGCCTTGATGAGCAGCGCGGCCACCACCGACGAGTCCACGCCGCCGGACAGGGCCAGCAGCACCTTTTTATCCCCGATCTGAGCCCGCAGGGCGGAGATCTGCTCCGCGATGAACTGCTCTGCCAGGGCGGCGGTGGTAATCCGCTCCATCGTCTCTGGACGCTTGTTGTCTGCCATATGCATATCCTCCTATTTTCGGCCGGGCGGCAGCCGCCCGGCAGTTTTCGCAGTTTTTCACCAGGAAAATCCTATCACACAACGGCGGAAAATGCAACGGCCATTGCGCAAAGGTCTTTGCCGGGCGCCGCTCCCCCTTCCGAAGCGGCCGCCTCTTTTCCTGCCGGAGGCCGTGCCTGCCGGACACCGAACATATGACCAGAGCGCCGTGCGGAGGCCGTGCCGCAGCAAAATATTTTTGGCCGCGGCACACCAAATGTTGACAAATTTCTCCTTTCAGGATATAGTATAAGCCATTTTTTAAGGATAGGAGATTTATTATGAGAAAAGGACTGACTTTGATATCCGTGCTGATGCTGATCATGGGCATCGTGACCCTGGCGGCCGGGGCCGCCGACATCGCCCTGCTGACTGCCGCTGACGGCGGCGCTGTGGGACAGGCGCTGATCGCCCTGACGGTGATCGTGCTGATCGTGGGCGGCGCGCTGGACGTGATCGGCGGATTGCTGGGCCTGCGTGCCGCCAAGCGTGCCTACAAGGCCACTGGCGCCATTGTGTTCGGCCTGCTGGCGCTGATCGCCGGCATCGTCTCCGTGGTGCTCAACCACAGCGTGCAGAACATCTGCGGCTGCGTGATCCCGCTGCTCTACTTCATCTGCGCGGTCTCCGTCAAGAGCAGCAGCCGCTGACGCGGCCGCGGAATGGGAAAGGACGTGCACAATGAAAAAGTTCCTTCAGGAATTCAAGACGTTTGCCCTCCGGGGCAACGTGATGGACATGGCCATCGGCATGCTGATCGGCGCCGCCTTCTCCGGCATCGTCACCGCCCTGACTGAGAATTTCATCAACCCCCTGCTCCAGGTGATCCTGGGCGCCGCCACCTACACCATGGCGGATGTGGGCGCCTTTGCCGGGAACTTCCTCGCCGCCGTGGTGAATTTCCTGATCACCGCCCTGGTGCTCTTCTGCCTGCTCAAGGCTGTCAACAAGATGCTCTCTTTGGGCCACAGAAAGGAGGAGACGGCGCCCGCCGCCCCCACCACCAAGAAGTGCCCCTACTGCATGAGCGAGATCGACATCGCCGCCACCCGCTGCCCCCACTGCACCTCCCAGCTGACGGCTCCCGCCGAATGAGCCGGCGTCCAAAAAGAGAAAGGAGATCTCCGTATGAAGCTCGCGCTGAAAGAGAACGTATTTTCCCTGAAAGAATCCTTCCAGGTTCTGAACGAGGAGGGGAATCCCGTCTATGAGGTGGCCGGCAAGCTGCTCTCCCTGGGCCATAAGCTCACCGTCACCGACATGGACGGCCAGGAGGTGGCATACATCCACCAGAAGGTCCTGAGCCTGACGCCCAAGTATTTCATTGAGATCAGCGGGCAGGAGGAGGCGGAGCTCAAGGGCCACATCACCCTGCTCAAGCCCCACTACACGCTGGAGACCGACAGCGGCAAGTGGGAGATCCGGGGCGACTTCACGGCCCACGAGTACGAGATGAAGCGCGGCCGCGAGGAGGCGGCCTCCGTCGCCAAGAAGTGGTTTTCCTGGGGCGACACCTACCTGCTGGACGTGGCTGACGACGCCGATGTGCTCACCGCCCTGGGCGTGATGCTGGCCATCGACTGCATCGAGTCCGACACCAGTCGCGGCGTGTCCGCCTCCGTGGCGGAGGGCACCGCCAACTGAAAGCACCGAATACAGAACAAAATCAACGCCCCCGCGTGCCGATGGCACGCGGGGGCGTTCCCTGTTATTGGCTTTTCAGAGCGGGGTTCAGGCCTCCAGGCCCAGGTTGGCCCGGATGGCGGCGCGGAGGGAGACCATCTCCGGCTCGGCCCAGAAGAAGAGCAGCTTCTCCTCCGCCACCGTGTCGCCCTGGGGCTTGGAGCCCAGGACAAACAGGGCGAACGTGTCCGCCATGTCCTCGTGGAAGTAGTTGGCGCCGTAGCGGCTGGCGTAGTGGGTGGGATTCTCCGCGTAGTCGTTGACGGCGGAGTCGCCCAGGTCCGCCCAGAACTCGTCGTAGAACTCCTTGC
>CALXDE010000208.1 GCA_944386965.1 uncultured Oscillospiraceae bacterium | reverse complement strand
GGCAGGTGACGCAGCAGGGCCTCCCCCTCTCCGCCCTGCTGACGGAGGCCTACCAGTGGATGGAGATTTTCGCCATCCCCCTGATGCTTCTCTACAACGGGGAGCGGGGCCGGGGGTACCAGAAGCTCTTCTACGTGTTCTATCCCGCCCATGTCTATGCGCTCTACGCCCTGTCCTGGGCGCTGATGGCGCTGGCGCCCCAGCTGGCGGCGTGACGTCCCGGTATGGATCTTTCGTTTGGAGGCGATACTAGATGATGAAAAAATTCCTGCTCTTTCTCTGCCTGCTGTCCCTTGCCGTCCTGGCCGGGTGCGCCGGCGCCACGACGTTTTCTGACTTTCAGGTGGAGGAAACAGACACCGCCCTGGTGTCTACCGGGGAGGTATCCCTTCAGGGGAAGGACGGTGTGGTGCTGACCATCCAGGCCCTGGAGCCCTTTTCCACCGCCCTCCATCTCTCCTACAGCAAGGAGGCGGGAGAGGTGTCCGTCGCTCTGGAGGATGAGCCGCTGGTTTCCCTGGAACTTGGCGCCGCGGAGGACGCCTCTGCCGACATACCCGTATCCCTGGCAAAGGGACGCAATGACATCGCCCTCTCCGGCGCGGAGTGCCAAGTGGTCTATACCGCCGTGCTGGATGTGCCGGACTTTGCCCTGGTGGAGAGCTTCGGCACGGGAAGCATCCGTTAGCCGCCGCAGCGCCTCGACTTGACAGGGCCGGTCCCCTTCCCCTATAATGGGGACAGTATCTCAATCTTTCTGCAAAGGAGAGCAAGCCGATGCGAGGAGTACCCTCTTCTGTCACCAGCATTCGCAAAAAGGTCTTTACCGAGGTGGCCCGCATGGCCTATGACGGGGACTACAGCCGCATGGAGGAACTGCCCTACCGGATCGTGCCGGGTACCGAGGCGCGGTACCGGGAGTCCATCTTCCTGGAGCGGGCCATCGCCGGAGAGCGGGTCCGTCTGGCCATGGGTCTGCCTCTCAGGCCCGTGGACGAGCACACGGTCCTCAGCAAGGGCGTCACCGAGAGCGCCATCGCCGAGAAGTACTACGACCCGCCCCTCATCAACATCATCGACTTCGCCTGCCACTCCTGTCCCACCAAGCAGTATCGGGTCACCGAGTACTGTCAGGGCTGCCTGGCCCAGTCCTGCCACCAGGCCTGTCCCAAGGACGCCATCCGCTTCGTCAACGGCAAGAGCTATATCAAGCAGGATATCTGCATCAAGTGTGGCCGCTGCGCCGAGGCCTGCCAGTACAACGCCATCATCAAGCTGGAGCGCCCCTGTGAGAAGGCCTGCGGCATGAACGCCATCAGCCCCGGCGAACACGGCCGGGCCAAGATCGACTACGACAAGTGTGTCTCCTGCGGCATGTGTCTGGTGAGCTGTCCCTTCGGCGCCATCGTGGACAAGGGGCAGATCTTCCAGCTCATCCACGCCATCCAGCGGGGCGACCGGGTGGTCGCCATCGTGGCCCCGGCCTTCCTGGGGCAGTTCGGCCCGGCGGCCACGCCGGAGCGGCTGACCCCCGCCCTCAAGCGTCTGGGGTTTGCCGGCGTTGTGGAGGTTGCGGTGGGCGCGGACCTGTGCACCATCGAGGAGGCCATCGACTTTCTCGACGAGGTGCCGGAGAAGCACCCCTTCCTGGCCACCTCCTGTTGTCCCGCCTGGTCGGTGATGGCCAAGAAGCTGTTCCCGGAGTTTGCCGACTGCATCTCCATGGCCCGGACCCCCATGGTCCTCACCGCCCGCCTCCAGAAGTACAAGGACCCGGGCTGCCGGATCTGCTTCATCGGCCCCTGCGCGGCCAAAAAGCTGGAGGCCAGCCGCCGCTCCATCCGCAGCGATGTGGACTTCGTGCTGACCTTCGAGGAGCTCCAGGGGATGTTCGAGGCCAGGGGCGTCCGCTTTGAGGACATTCCCAAGGAGGAAGAGGTCCCCCTCACCGAGGCCACCGGCGCGGGCCGGGGCTTCGCCGTCACCGGCGGTGTGGCAAAGGCGGTGGTGGACGCCATTGAGCGCATGGAGCCGGACCGGGAGGTGGGCGTTGTCAGCGCCGAGGGGCTGGACAACTGTCGCAAGATGCTCCAGCTGGCCAAGGCCGGCAAGTACAACGGCTACCTGCTGGAGGGCATGGCCTGCCCCGGCGGGTGCGTGGCCGGCGCGGGCACCATCCAGCCCATTGCCAAGACCGCCGCGGCCATCAACCGCTACAAGCAGGCCGCGGACTCTCAGAACGCCATGGACTCCAAATATGAGATGGCCCTGCCGGATCTGGAGGAGTGACACCCTTCGCGATACAGCAAAGAGCCGGGGACAGCGCGCTGTCCCCGGCTCTTTGACGCATGTCCCCGACTCTGCCGGCATATGGTGTAGCGGTGATGTGATATGAAGAAAGCGCTGTGCGCTCTCCCGGTCCTGCTCTTCGCCCTCTCCCTGCTCCGCTGTCCTGACGCTGCGGCCGCCGGGGTAGGCGCAGGACTCTCCCTGTGTGTCCAGGCCATCATTCCCGCTCTGTTTCCCTTCTTTGTGGTCGTCTCCCTGCTGCTCCAGCTGGGCCTGGTCCGCCGCCTGGAGGGGCTGTTCCGTCCCCTTATGGGGCCCCTGTTCCACCTGAGCGGCGTCTGCGCCGCTCCGCTGCTGGCGGGACTGGTGGGCGGCTATCCCACCGGGGCCAAGGTCACCGCCGACCTCTATGCCCAGCGTCTGCTCTCCCGGCAGGAGGCGGAGCGGGCCCTGGCCTTTGTCAATAACTGCGGTCCGGCTTTTCTCCTCTCCTATGTGGGGGCAGGCATCCTGGGCAGCAGCCGTGCGGGGGGATATCTGCTGCTGGTCCACGTTCTTTCCGCTCTCCTGACCGGTCTGCTCCTCTCCCGCGGTACCGGTCCCCAGGCGGCCTCCTCCTTCCGGCGCTCTCCCGCGGCGGAGGACCGCTCCCTGGGGGAAGCCCTGCCCGCCGCGGTGGCCGACGCCATCGCCTCCACCCTGCGCATCTGCGGGTTTGTGGTGCTGTTCCGGACAGCGGGCGCCCTGCTGCCCGCCGGGCTCCCCGCCCCCCTGCTGGGATTGCTGGAGATGGTTTCCGGCGTGGCCGCGCTCTCCCCGGGACGGGCCGGGTTCATCGCCGCCGCCGGTATTGTGGGATGGGGCGGCCTCTGCGTCCACTGTCAGACCATGGCGGTGCTCTCAGGCACCGGACTGTCCCTCCGGCGCCACTGGCTGGGAAAGGCTCTCCAGGCGGCGCTGTCCATCGCCCTGGCATGGGCGGTTTCTGCCCGGCTGTATCCGTAGGCTCCCCTTACCCATATCCGCTTCCGGCGGCGTGCTCTCCCCGGGCCCTCTGCCGCGCCGGTGAGCCACGCAAAACTCCCCCCGCGGAGCGTCGCTGCTCCGCGGGGGGAGTTGCCTCTTTCCCGCTTTCCGCCGTCATTCCGCCTGCGCCCAGGGCAGGTCGTAAAAGGTCAGGGGCTCGTCATAGACGGCGTGGCCGGTTTCCACCGCCGCCCCGCCGCAGGTGAGGGTCAGCGTCTGGGCCTGATAGGCGGTGAGGAAGGTGTTCACCAGGCTCCCCATCACCATTGTCTCCCCGGCGGTGCCGACTCCGGACAGGGCGGAAAGGAATTCCTCCGACAAGTCCATGGTCAGGAACACCTCTCCCACCTCATAGCTGACGACATCCCCCTCCTGGGTTTCCACGCCGTCGCTGGTCGTCTCGAAGCTGTTTACCGCAACGCCCTCCGGCAGGACGCCGTGGGCTGTCAGGGCATCCACAAGCCCCTGGGCGCCGGACGCCGCCGTCTCCGTCACCACCACAAAGCCGTCGGCATTGTCATTGGGCAGATACAGCTCCACCGACACCTCCTCCTCTTTCGCGATATCCGTCTGAGCGGAGTTCTCTCCCCCCTCCTCCGGCGAGACTTCTTGGGAGACATTGGGCCGGGCGGGCTCATCCGCCTCCGCGCCGCCGTTTCCGCCGGCGGCGCAGGCGGTGAGCGTCAGGGCCAGCAGCCCCAGCGCCAGGAACAGGTTCCAACGTACACGCATCGTTTCTCCTCCTCTGTCTGGGTTTTGTTGTTTAGACGGTGCCCGTCAGAAAAAGTTCCCCCTCCCCGGTGGGAAATTGCTCCCCAGACGCATGGATACTCACAGGTTTTTCACAAACAGCGCCCGGATGGCGTTGAGCACCGCCAGAATCATCACACCCACGTCGGCAAAAATCGCCAGCCACATGTTGGCAAGGCCCAGAGCCACCAGGATCAGGCAGGCCAGCTTGATGCCGATGGCAAAGACGATGTTCTGATAGACGATGCCCAGGCACTTGCGGGAAATCCGAATCGCTTTCGCGATCTTCAGCGGATCGTCGTCCATCAGGACCACATCCGCGGCCTCGATGGCGGCGTCTGAGCCCATGGCTCCCATGGCGATGCCGATGTCTGCCCGGCTGAGGACCGGGGCGTCGTTGATGCCGTCGCCCACGAAGGCCAGCTTGGCCTTCCCGGGTTTCTCCCGCAGCAGCGCCTCCACCTTCTCCACCTTGTCGGCGGGCAGGAGCTGGCTGTACACCTGATCCACCCCCAGCTCAGCCGCCACCTGGTCGGCTACCGTTCCAATGTCTCCGGTGAGCATCACCGTCTTCCGCACGCCGGCGTCTCCCAGGGCCTGGATGGCCTCCTTGGCGTGGGGCTTTACCGCGTCAGAGATGACGATATGGCCGGCATACTGGCCGTCAATGGCCATGTGGATGATGGTGCCCACGCTGCGGCAGGGAATATAGGGGATGCCCAGCTGGTCCATCAGCTTATCGTTGCCGGCGGCCACCGTATGGCCGTCCACCCGGGCGACGACGCCGCTGCCGCTGTGCTCCTGGATATCGCTGACCCGGCCGCGGTCCACCTCCCGGCCATAGGCCCGCTGAAGGCTGCGGCTGATGGGATGGCTGGAAGCGCTCTCGGCCAGGGCGGCATACTCCAGCAGCTTTTCGTTTTCCATCTCGCTGTGGTGGATGCCCGCCACCTCAAAGGTCCCCTGGGTCAGGGTCCCGGTCTTATCAAACACCACAATCCTTGTCTGGGACAGCGTCTCCAGATAGTTGGAGCCCTTGACCAGGATACCGGCGTTGCTGGCGCCGCCGATCCCGGCAAAAAAGCTCAGAGGGATGCTGATGACCAGGGCGCAGGGACAGCTGGCCACCAGGAAGGTGAGCGCCCGGTACACCCATGTGCCCCAGTCGGCGGCAAGGCCCAGGCCGAGCATCCGGACCAGCGGCGGCAGGACGGCCAGCGCCACAGCGCTGCCGCACACCGCCGGCGTGTAAATCCGGGCAAATTTGGAGATAAACGCCTCGGACCGGGACTTGCGGGAGGAGGCGTTCTCCACCAGATCCAGGATCTTGGACACGGTGGACTCCCCGAACTCCCTGGTCGTACGGACCTTCAGCACGCCGGTCATGTTGATGCAGCCGCTGATGATCTCGTCCCCCGCCTGTACCTCCCGGGGGAGGGACTCCCCGGTGAGGGCGGCGGTGTTCAGCGTGGATGCTCCCTCGGTGACCACGCCGTCAATGGGCACCTTCTCCCCGGGCTGGACCACAATGACGGTGCCGACAGCCACCTCGTCCGGGTCCACCTGCTCCAGCTGACCCTCCGCCTCAACATTGGCGTAGTCCGGGCGGATGTCCATGAGCTCACTGATATTCCGGCGGCTCCTGCCCACGGCATAGGACTGGAACCACTCCCCCACCTGATAGAACAGCATCACGGCGATAGCCTCGGTGTAATCGCCGCTGTTCTCGTAGAGGGCCAGGGCAATGGCCCCAACAGTGGCTACGGCCATGAGAAAATTCTCGTCGAACACCTGCCGGTTCAGAATTCCCCTCCAGGCCTTGCGCAAAATGTCGTATCCGATCACCAGATAGGGGATCAGATACAGCCCAAACCGGAGCCATCCGGCTGCCGGGACGAAATGCAGGACAACCAGCAGCGCCGCCGCCACCAGGATGCGGACCAGCATGACCCGCTGCTTCTTGTTCATGGAAGACACCTCATTTCATAACAATTAAGTAATCGTTTATTTGTTTTCCGCTAAGAGAGCGCCTCCCCGGGCGCTCTCCAGCAGTTTTCTGTGATCTGTCGTTTTTCCGGCGGGTTACAGGAAGATTTCGCAGTCGTCCTCCACCCGCTTGCAATTCTTCCGAACCTGCTCCATCACCGTCTTGGGGTCGTGGCCCTCCGCAAACTCCACACTCATTTTCAAAGTCATGAAATTCACCGTGCAGCTCTGGACACCCTCGGTCTTGCGGGCGGCATCCTCCATCTTGTTGGCGCAATTGGCGCAGTCCACATCGATCTTGTAGGTCTTCTTCATGGCGCTTCTCCTTCCCGATCTCTTACGAAATAACGATTAAACAATTATTTAACTGTATGCAGTATACGCCCTTTTTCCTCCGCTGTCAAGAGGTCCTCAACGATTTTCGGGGTTCCTATCCGGAAAAAATATGGTACAATAGAGAACAAAGGAGGTGGATCGTATGTCCAATCTGCCGCTGCCCCACGACCACGGCCAGTCCATGGAGCGGGAACTGCACCATGTGCCCAGTGTGGATGATTTTCAGACCGTGGCGGACATTTTCAAACAGCTGGGAGACGGAAGCCGCATCCGGATTTTCTGGCTGCTGTGCCACTGTGAGGAGTGCGTCATCAATCTGTCCGCCATGGTGGATATGAGCAGCCCGGCGGTGTCCCACCACTTGAAACAGCTGAAGGCCGGCGGCCTGATCGTCAGCCGGCGGGATGGCAAGGAGGTCTATTACCGGGCCGCGGACACCGAGCGGGCCCAGCTGCTCCACCACATGATCGAGGCGCTGGTCAAGATCGCCTGTCCCTCGAAATAGGGGGCAGGCCCCGGGCACTGTCCGGTTTTTGGGACGTCTCTCCTGGTATTCTGGTACCATCAAAGCAAGGAGGAATCTCCCATGAACGATCTGCTGCTCACCGGCTCCGCCGTCTTTTCCTTTGACGGCGGCACCCATGTGCTCTTTCTTGCCTCCCAGGCCGACGGCTGCTGCGGCGTGGTGGCCGCGGGCGGCTGGGAGACTGTGATCCCCTTCCGGTTTGACCGGATCGAGGCCCTGGCCGAGGGCGGCTTCGCGGCCTGGCGCTGGGGCCGGGCCACGGTTTACCATATTCTTCCCACCCCCTCGGGTGTCCGGGCCGTGCCCGCCCGGCGGGAACTGGCCGAACGGCGGGGAGCGCCCGTCCGAAGCGCCTGACCGCTTTGCCGCTCCGCCCCATCTCCGGGTAGCTTTTTCCCCGCCGCTGTGCTATACTGATGCCAACGATATCCGATACGGCAGGAGGCGCGCCATGGTAAAGTGGCTGGGACATCTCAGGACCATCACCGCCCACAAGCGGCTGGTGCGGAAATACTGTTTCAAGGTGGGGCTTTACAAACAGGGTCTGCTCCACGACCTGTCCAAATACTCCCCCACGGAGTTTCGGGTGGGGGCAAAATACTTCTGCGGCTACCGCAGCCCCAACGAGCTGGAGCGGCTGGAGAGCGGCGTCTCCTCGGCCTGGCTCCACCACAAGGGCCGCAACCGGCACCACCTGGAGTACTGGATCGATTACGCCCCGGAGCTGGGCTACCGCATGGGCGGCATGGAGATGCCGGTGAAGTATGTGGTGGAGATGTTCTGCGACCGGGTTGCCGCCAGCCGCATCTACCAGAAGGAGAAGTATACCGACGCCTCCGCCTGGGAGTACTACGCCGCTTCCGCTGACCACTACATCATCCACCCCAACACCAGGGACCTGCTGGAGCGGCTGCTCCGGATGCTCCGGGACCGGGGAGAGGAGGAAACCCTGGCCTATATCCGGCGGGAGGTTCTGCACAAGCGCTAGCACAAAACAGGGCCCGGCGCAGCTGCGCCGGGCCCTGCTCTATTCACTGATCCCTGTCGGTTCGGCTGCCGGGAACGTCCGGCTCAGTCGATGTCCCAATCCAGAATGGCGCCGGTGTAGGCGTCGATCTCCGCCTCGTACTCGATCCAGCCGCTGCGGAACTCGATGTCGTAGACGGCCCGCCCGTCGTCAATGTCCAGCTTGCACTTGATGAAGGAGGCGTTGCTGGCGGAGACGCCGGCCTGGCTGAGAGCGATCTCCTTGGCCCGGGACTCGCCGATGTAGCTGCCGGACTGGGAGGGGGTGTAGTACTCCGCATCGTAGTCCTTGCTGATGATGGCGCCGGTGTAGGCGTCGATCTCGTAGTCATACTCCCGGTTGCCGGCGAAGAACTCCACCTCGTAGATCACGCGGCCGTCGTCCCAGTCCCGCCAGGTCTGGAGGAACACAGTATCGGACTTGCTGACCCCGGCGTCGCTCAGGGCGATGCTCTCCGCCTTGGACTGGCCGATGTCGGTGCCGGTCTGGGTCTGGGTGGGGATGTTGTACCCCTCGATATCCCGGTCATAGCTGCGGATCTCGCCGGTCAGGGCGTCGATGTCGTAGTCATACTCGGTGTTGCCGCTCCAGAACTCCACCTCGTACTCCATGCGGCC
>CALXDE010000207.1 GCA_944386965.1 uncultured Oscillospiraceae bacterium | reverse complement strand
GACCGTGGCCGGCTCCGGCACGCTGACGCTGAACCGGAGCGGCGTGCTGGACAACGACCCCGCGGGCCCCAAGCCCTATGACAACACCGCCAAGCGGTTCACCTATGAGCAGGGCGCCGCCGTGGTGATGCCGGAGGACTGCGCGTGGGACCTGACCCGCTACACCGAGAGCACGATGACCTCCTACAAGGACCCTGTCAGCGGCCAGACCATCTACGGCAACAACGGCAGCGCAGCGGTGCCGGAGGGCGGCTTCCAGGCGGCTATCGGCAGCACCCAGTACCCCACCCTGGCGGCGGCGGTGTCCGCGGCCCAGCCCGGTGCGGTGATCCGCCTGCTGCAGAGCGTGGAGCTGGACGCCTCCGGCCTGGCGAACAACCAGGGCGCCCTGACGCTGGACAAGGACCTGATCCTGGAGGGCGGCGGCTTCACCATCTCCGCCAAGGCGGACACCTTCTCCGTCACCGGCGACAACGGCGGCGGTCCCAGCCTGGTGAACATCGTGAACAGCGCCGATGTAACGCTGCGGAACGTGAACTTCGACGGCGCCAAGGCCGCCAAGCACGGCCTCAACATCATCGGCGCCGGCACCGTGTCCCTGGAGGACGTGGAGATCGCCGGCTGCCGCTGGTACGCCGCAGTGGTCAGCGACGCGGATCTGCGGGCGGACGGCCTCACCACCTCCGGCAGCCAGTGGGGCCTGAACATAGACAAGACCGCCTCCGCTGTGCTGGCCGACGCCACCATCGCCGAGGAGGACTCCGTGGTCTTTGAGGGCAAGGACGCATCCAGCAGCCTGACGGTGGAGAGCGGCTCCTTCCAGACCATCAAGACCCAGGGCGACGCCACCCTGGGCACCGTCCGGATCGAGGGCGGCACGGTGGAGCAGATCTCCAACGGGTCCCCTGCGGCCGTGACGGTCACCGAGGGCACAGTGGGCAGCATCTCCAACAGCGGAAGCGGCACGGCCTCCATTACCGGCGGCACCGTCACCGGCGAGGTGAGCAACGGCGGCGCCGGATCTGTGACCATCTCCGGAGGCACCATCCACGGCGCGGTCAGCAACACCGGAGCGGGAAGCGTCGCCGTCACCGGCGGCAGCTTCATCACCGCTGATGTGGGGGAGTTTGTGGACCCGGATCAGACGGTGATCCTGACGCTGGATTCCAACGGCGGCTCCTGCCAGGTGAAGACGCTGGCCGCGGCCAGCGGCACCGCCGTGGGCGAGCTGCCTGCTGCCGAAAGGGAAGAGCATATCTTCGGCGGCTGGTACACCGCAGTCGACGGCGGTGAGAAGGTCACGGCGGGATCCGTCTTTGATGCCGATGCCACCCTCTACGCCCGGTGGGAGAAGGACAGTGACAGCGATGATGTCCCCGGCGGCGGAGAGACGCCCGATGACGGCGAGGGCTCCGGCGGTGACAGCGATTCCGATGTCTCCGGGGAGTACCTCATTACCGTGGACCGGGCTGTCGGCGGCACGGTGCGGGTGAATCCCGGCCGGGCCGACAAGGGTGAGACCGTCACCATCACCGTGTCTCCCAAGACCGGCTATGTCCTGAAGGAGCTGACCGTCACCGACGGCAAGGGCGGTGAGATCTCTGTGAAGAATGCCGGGGAGAACCGCTATACCTTCGAGATGCCCGGCAGCAAGGTGCGTGTCAGCGCCAGGTTCTCCCGCACAGACGATGGGGCGGACATGCCTTTCCGGGATGTCGCGTCCGGCGCCTACTACTTTGACGCTGTGGCCTGGGCGGCAGAGGAGGGTATCACCGCCGGCGTCACCGGTACCTCTTTCGCCCCGGACCAGGGCTGCACCCGTGCTCAGATTGTGACGTTCCTGTGGCGGGCAAACGGATCTCCCAAGGCATCTGACAGGGAGAATCCCTTCACGGATGTAAAGCGCGGCAGCTACTATTATGAGGCGGTGCTGTGGGCTCTGGAGGAGGGCATCACCGATGGTGTCACCGGCACCTCCTTTGCTCCGGATGCCGTCTGTACCCGCGCCCAGGCGGCCGTGCTGCTGTGGCGGGCCCAAGGTTCTCCCAAGGCGGAGAAGGACCATGGCTTCCGGGACGTGGCCGACGGCGCCTACTATGCGGATGCCGTGGCCTGGGCCGCGGCCAACGGCGTGACCGAGGGCACGACTGCCGTCACTTTCGCACCGGATGTCCGCTGCACCCGGGCCCAGATTGTGACCTTCCTGTACCGCGCTTTGGGATAACAGAGCGCGGAACAGGAAAAAAGAGGAGGGTCCCGCCGCCCGGGTCGGGCGGCGGGACTCTCCTGTATGCCGACAGTTCCTGGGAGAAAGACCTTACGGCGCGCTGCCGTCGTCTCCCTCTCCGGAGAGGGAACGGTGCTTCCCACCGGGCGTCAGTCTCCGGATCTTCTGCACGGGCAGGTCCATCTGGACGCCCAGAATGGCCTTTGCCAGCCACAGGAAAAACCACAGCATCAGGATCGGGATCACACAGTTGACGATGATCAGCGCCGCGATGGCATCGATAAAGCGGCTCAGGGCGTTTTCCGCCTGCTCCACGGCGCTGGAGACAGTGCTGCTGATGGCGTCGCCGATCTGGGACAGCCAGCCGCCG
Source organism: uncultured Oscillospiraceae bacterium (assembly GCA_944386965.1). The sequence continues at coordinate 5,060 of CALXDE010000207.1, read as the reverse complement.
TCGGTGTCGTCCTCCTCCGCATCCCCGTCCAGGTCTCCCGCCGCCTGTGCCGCCTCGTCCACTGTCTGCTGAACGGAGAAGGCCGCCTCCACCAGGCCGCTGACTTTCAGACTTGCGGGGATCACCAGACAGATGGCCATCCCAAACAGGACCAGCTTGAGGGCCAGCTGCCGCAGGAATGGCCGCTGGAAGAGGAGAAAGAGGATGCCCAGTGCGCAGGCCGCCGGTATCAGGAATGTGAAGGTCAGATAGCCCGTCAGGGTCAGCAGGACTTTCTCCAGCATGATCGCGCCCACGACGAGCAGCAGATAGGAGCTCAGCTCGGCGATCTGATTGGCCAGGGGCGTGGTGGAGTCGCCGGGAACAGCGGAGACTGCTACAGAAGCGGCCGCCGATGCGGCGGTGAGCTCCATGACCGTGACCTTTTTCTCGTCCAGCTCTGCCAGGGATGCCGCGTGGCGCTCCGGGGAGGAGGCCAGGTCCGCCAGCCACAGCACGGATATGAGGGCCGCAGCTGCCAGCAGGATGCCGACGATCAGTCTGACAGGGATGTTTCGTTCTCTGTTCATCTCAGAAGACCTCCCGGATCTGGATCGTGCCGCCGCGCAGGAAGAGACCTGTTTTTACAGAGCGGCGGGTTACTGTTGAGGACTATTATACAGGAAGCGATGCCCCAATGCAATTCCGGCTGCAGTATCCGCAGAGGAGAGAGGCTGCCCGGAGCCCGCCGTGGGGGGGGAGATCGGGGAGAGGCGGCAGGCAGGGCGGGAACGCCTGAAATATAGCGACCGCCGATGGGTCCGCGGGTTCAGGCATTGGACCGCATAGTGCCATTGGCAGACATTAAGATCTGATTCGTCGGGAGAAAATGGATACAGACAGAGATCGTTCTTGCAGTGCAATGAAAAAGCACGCCGCAGGCGATTTCGCCTGCGGCGTGCTGGCACAGAAGGAGGGATTTGAATTTTAAAAAAGGTGTAAAATGCTGTTTCATGGGTTATCAAAAATCCAGAATTTTCAATGCTTTCCGGGTTTCTCTGTAAAATACTGTATCATGTTTAAAAAGCTGTTTGGGGTATTTTTAGAGGTAGTAAATCCATCCAATTTATGGAATTTTTGTATGCTGTCCTTGCCCCTTGTCAAAATCCGTAGTGTTCTGTTCGTGGCTCTCCTTTGAGAGCTGGGCGCTATGCCTGGGGAGCTTCTTTCTTTGGTCCCTCAGAGGCCGCAGGAGCGCCGTTGTCCCGCTCCATAGCCTCATCTATGGCCCGGTTAATAAAGCCGTTTACAGACTCGCTGTGGGCTTCTGCATGGGCTTTGATCTCCGCCTTACGGCCTTTATCAACACGGACTTTAATTTCATCGTAATTTTCTTTCATGTATTTGGTAACGGCTCTTTGCTGCGCTTTCGAGGCTGGCATAAAACACCTTCTTTCTATTTTTTGATGATATTATATCGTTTAATTATATCGGGTACAATATACATTTTGCATATATATAGGGTACGATATTTGTGAAGAACGTCTATTGATATATCGGGTACGATATATTATACTATAATCACAGCAAGGGAACAGACGAAAACAGTTCAGACACTGGCAATCGTTGAAGCCTAACACTGAGATCACGGATAAGGGCGGGACGGTATAGGGAATGGGAAGCAGAGAGGCCACAGCCCTAACGACCCCCGCCGCCGGAGTTCCCACAAGCACCTTGACAACGGAACATCGGCACCGCTATAATGGAAAGCGAGGTGATACAAATGACAAATGAGGAATTGCTGGAAGCCCTCAACAAACGGTTTGACACCATCGACACAAGACTTGAAAAGATTGAAGCAGATGTTGCCCAGCTCAAAGAGGACGCAGAGATCACCCGCTCCGGCGTCAACAGTCTGTTGGAATGGGCGGAGGACGTGAGCAACGCGATCCGTTTCCCCCTCCCGAAGGTGAAGTAAATAACCTGATTACATAGGCGGTGCCGGTACTCCGGTGCCGCTTTTATTTTGCAAGGAGGAAGAACATGAGTATCAACGAATTGGAAGCCAAGTGCCGGGAGCTGCGGCAGCTTCAAAATCTGATCGAGGAAGCCCAGGCAGAGGCGGAGACCATCAAGGACGCAATCAAGGCCGCTATGGGCGCTTCTGAGGCCATCCAGGCCGGGGAATACAAGATCACCTGGAAACACAACGACCAGAGTGGACACCACGGCTCTGAAAAAGGCCCTGCCGGACGTGGCTGCGCGGTTCACGAAAGAAACCACCGTGCGCCGCTTTTCTGTGGCATGATGGAAGCCGTTGTCACTATCGCCGGGGCGGTGTACCTTACCGAGAAGCTGTTTGCCCTGGTTGACTGGATCGAACAAAGGAAAGCCCTTCCCCGTGAGCTTGGCGGCCAGACGAGGAAGGACCTGTAAGAACCAACCCGCAGGGGGCCGGTCAAACTCATTATAGCCGGTTCCCTCCACGAAAACAAGGAGGAAAACATGGTGAATTACAACGTGCAGTCAGTTGATTTTCCTGACAAGGTGCTCGCCGCATTGGCCGAAAACAAAGACGGTTCCGCAACCATCTACGTCAACGCAAATCTCCCGCCGGAAGAGCGGCAAAATGCCATTGATAAGCTTTTGAAGGAGGCGCAGGCATAAATGCGGGGAAGAAACTACCGACGGCGCTGTCGCTAGTTTTCGTCGGAGAAATTAGGGACAGCGCTGTCACCTATTATGCTGACCCGGCAAAACGACACCGCTGTCGGTTAGCCAAATTCCAGAGTACAGAGGGACACCGCTGTCTCTCTGCATTGGTCATGGACAACGCTGTCCACAATCAGATCAAAAGGGACAGCACGATCCCCTCTGAAAATCAAAATATTCAATACTGAAAAACTGGAGAAAGAGGTAACTAAGATGGAAGTAAGAAAAATTGACATGGACGGGGTGCGGTTCTCCTTAGAGCAAATCAACGCAGTTTTCGGCCTGGTCATGGACGATATAGAGCAAGAGAACCAGGGCACCGAGGAATATGCAGAGATATTCCGCAACCGCGCAGAGGATGTATATATCCCGGCTCTCGACATGATCCAGGGGGCTATCTGTGAACTGTGGAAGCGAGTGGAGGAAAGCGTGTAAATAGAGAAGGGAGCTACCCATACCGGGCGGCTCCCCCTCTCTTTTACTCAAAATCGCGTATATCTCTGTCCGGGGCGGGATGGGCCAGTATCTCACCCAGCACCAACCGCCTGATCTCTGCATACACTGCGCCGGTAATAGGGTCATGTGTTCCGGGCGGCGGCTCATATCCGGTGATCCGGCCCCGTTCCGTCTTGGCTCCATATTGTAACAGGTAGGTCATGGGGTCAAGCTCCGTGGTGAAGATGGAACCGTCCTCCAGTTTGAACACGGTCAACCATGCCCGCTTTTCCCCCAGCTTGGCCTCCAGGCGTTGAAGCCTTTGCGCTATGCTCATGTGTCACCCTCCTTTGCGGCGTCCTCCAGGGCTTGGATACGCTCAACAATGTCAAGCTGTTCTGTCAGCCTTAATGCATATTCCAGGGTGGAGCGGGCAGCCTGTATCCGAGTTTGGGCGGCCTCTTCTTTGTCCTCCACAATCTCCCGCAAGCAGGACAGCGCCGGGGCTATGGCCTGTTGTGCCTGCCGGGTTGCGTCTTCCACCATTGCAGCAAACGCTTTTCGATATTCTGCTTGAAACTCCGGGCCTGAAAGATAACGACGCAGGGTCTTGCTTTCGATCCCAGCCGCCTTTGCTGCTGCCTCCTTTGTGGAGTTGGTAAGCAGGGCAACAAGTGCCCTCTGTTGTTTCTGTGTCAGTTGTATCACCTTATTTGTCGGTCATTTTGAGGGGTTATCTGGTAATTTTCCGTTACTGCTTCGTGATTTTGCGCCCCCAGGGCGTGAACCACTCAACCTCGCGCGTCTTCTCGACCGCCCGTTTGTGCTGCCCGGTCATAGCTAAAGACCACAAGTCTTCCGCTTCTTCCGTTGCCACTTTGTATTCAGCTTCAGCGACTTTGATTTGCTCCCTAAGGTCAAGCAATGCCTTTTCGTCAAGCGTGTTCTGAACCGCTTTATTCAGCCTGTCCAACGCTCTCTTTTTCTGGTCTTGCTTTACCCTTGCCTCCTGGAATTTCCTGTAATATCCGAACATTTCGATTGCGGTTGCCATAACCATCACCCCCTCTTGTGCGGGTTGCGGGCTGCATAAGCTGCCGCCGACTCTGCACACATCATGTCATAACTGGACATAGCCCGATCCCTCACGTCAATGGGCCGCTGGTCGCAGTTCTCGATAGGAATGGAAAGCCGATTTTGGTTCTGCCGGGTATGGGGGTTGCGGCTGCGGTATCCCCGTTCAGCCTCGGTACACATCTGCTGGAAGCGCCGCTGCTTCGCCCGGTCCTTTGCCTTCTGCTCACCCTCCAGAAGCTGAGTCAACAGAAGGAGAACACGCTCCAGCTTCTTGTTGGTGTCGTCGCTGATCTTCTTTGCGGGTTTCGCCTGTTGCCTGGGCATTGCGTCCGTTGCAAACAGTGAAAACCGTTCGCCATAACAAAATCCGGAAAACTTCTTTTTCATCTTGTTTTTTGCCTGCCTTTCTGCTATAATATAATCACTTCCAAATATTGGTTTCCTGCCTTTTGCCGCTCCGGTCCTTCCGGGGCGGCTTCTTTATTTGTCAGTCAGGGCTTCCAATGCCTCCGCGATCCGCTCTAGGTTGATTGCAATGTCCGCCAGTATGGATAATAAACGATCATTCATGAAACATCTCCTTTCCATGTGGTAGGTTACGGGTGTTACGGCTGTTATGCCTTTCCCAAAACTTTTCCTAGTACCTCGTTTTTTTCATGTAGAGTTAAACAATAGGAAAATGGCGTAACCCGTAACCCTGGCCGTAACCCTAACCAGCAAAAACCCCATATTGGCCCTGCGGACAAAAAGCTGGACCGGGAAGGGGCAAGGATGTATCCATATGAAGAGCGGATGCGGGCGGTGAAAGCATACATCGCATCCGGGTATCAGGCCAATCAAACGATCCGGAAGTTGGG
>CALXDE010000206.1 GCA_944386965.1 uncultured Oscillospiraceae bacterium | reverse complement strand
GAGAGATGTTGTGGAGGACGGTCTTGCCCTCCTCGTAGGCGAAGTCCACATCGTAGAAGCGCACGTCGCCCTGGAGCTTGGTATAGGTGATGGTCCCGTCGTGGTGGGGATGCTTCCAGGCCCACACATTGGTGCGCTCGTCGCACTCCTCGATCTCGCCGTTGGCGTTCTCCTTGGCGTTGACCAGGGTGACATAGCCCTCGTCCGCCTCGGGCTTCTCGTCCACCAGGGCGAAGATCCGCTTGGTGCCGGCCAGGCCCATGACGATGGCGTTGACCTGGTTGGACATCTGGCCGATGTTGCCGGTGAACTGGCGGGTCATGTTCAGGAAGGGCACCACGATGCTGATGCTGAAGGCCAGACCGGAGATGCTGATGTTGGGCGCGTCGATGAGCAGCAGGTAGCCGCCCAGCAGGGCCACGGCCACATACAGCACATAGCCGATGTTGCTGAGGATGGGCATGAGCATGTTGGCATAGCGGTGGGCGGTGCGGGAGTTGGCGAAGAGCTCGTCGTTGACCTTGTCAAAGTCGGCCTTGGCGGCCTCCTCGTGGCAGAAAACCTTGATGACCTTCTGGCCGTTCATCATCTCCTCCACAAAGCCCTCGGTCTTGCCGATGGCCTGCTGCTGGCGGAGGAAGAACCGGGCGGAGCCGCCGCCCACCTTTTTGACGACAGCCACCATGAGCGCCACGCCCAGCAGCACCAGCAGCGTCAGCCACACGCTGTAGTAGAGCATGATGAACAGCACCGACCCGCACAGGACCACCGCCCGCAGCAGGTTGGGGAAGCTCTGGGAGATCATCTGGCGCAGGGTGTCGATATCGTTGGTGTAGTAGCTCATCACGTCGCCGTGGTTGTGGGTGTCGAAGTATTTGATGGGCAGATTCTGCATGCCGTCAAACATCTTCTCACGCATCTTGGCCAGGGAGCCCTGGGTGATGATGGCCATGAGCTGGGTGTGGGTGAAGCCGGCGATGAGGCTGAGCACATACAGCGCCACCAGAATCCCCACCAGACGCAGGATGGTGCCGGAGGCGGCGGACCAGTCGCCGCTCTGGAAGGTGTCCTCCACCACGGCCAGCACGTTCTGCATGAATACGGAGGGGATGGCGCTGATGACCGCGTCGAAAATAATTCCGATCACAGCGATGGGCAGCATCACCGGGTAGAAGCTGAACAGGGTCTTGACCAGCCGCCACGCCACGCCGCGGCGGGAGCCGGCCGTTGTTTCCGTGTTATTGCGCATCGTTGTCACCTGCCTTGTTCTGAGAGGTATAGACCTCGCGGTAGATTTCGTTGCTCTCCAGCAGCTCCTTGTGGGTGCCGATGGCGTTGATGGTGCCGCCGTCCATGACGATGATGCGGTCGGCATCCTCCACAGAGGCCACGCGCTGGGCGATAATGATCTTGGTCGTCTCGGGGATGAACTCCCGGAACGCCTTGCGGATCAGGGCGTCGGTCCGGGTATCCACGGCGCTGGTGGAGTCGTCGAGAATCAGGACCTTGGGCTTTTTCAGCAGGGCCCGGGCGATGCACAGGCGCTGCTTCTGCCCGCCGGAGACGTTGGTGCCGCCCTGCTCGATATAGGTGTCATACTTGTCGGGGAACTGCTGGACGAACTCGTCGGCCTGGGCCAGCTTGCAGGCCTCCACCATCTCCTCGTCCGTGGCGTCCGGGTTGCCCCAGCGCAGGTTCTCCTTGATGGTGCCGGAGAAGAGCACGTTCTTTTGCAGCACCACGGCCACCTGGTTGCGCAGGACCTCCATGTCGTACTTCCGGACGTCCACGCCGCCCACCTCCACGGTGCCCTCCGTGACATCGTAAAGCCGGGAAATCAGCTGGATCAGGGTGGACTTGGAGGAACCGGTGCCGCCGATGACGCCGATGACCTCGCCGGACTTGATGTGCAGGTTGATGTCCTTGAGCGCCATGCGGTCGGCGGTCTTGGAGTACTTGAAGCTGACGTTGTCAAAGTCGATGGAGCCGTCCTTCACCTCCATCACCGGGTTCTCGGGATTCTGCAGGGCGCTCTCCTCGGTGAGGACCTCCACGATACGCTTGGCGGACTCCTCGGCCATGGTGATCATCACGAACACCATGGAGAGCATCATCAGACTCATGAGGATCTGGAAGTTATAGGTGAGGAGGGAGGACATCTGGCCCACGTTCAGGTCCAGGCCCCGGGTGGTGATCACGGTGTAGGACCCGAAGGTCAGGATAAAGGTCATCACCAGGTAGACGCAGAACATCATAATGGGGTTGTTGAGAGCCAGAATCCGCTCGGCCCGGGTGAAGTCGGAGCGGACATCGTCCGCGGCCACGTGGAACTTCTGCTTCTCATAGTCCTCGCGGACATAGGACTTGACCACCCGCATGCCCCGGATGTTCTCCTGGACGGAGGCGTTCAGGGCGTCGTACTTCTTGAAGACCTTGCGGAAGATGGGCATGGTCTTGCGGGCCACCAGGTACAGCGCGACACCCAGCAGGGGAATGGTGATCAGATAGATCACAGCCACCCGGCCGCCCATGATAAAGCCCATGATGAAGGAGAAGAGCAGCATCAGCGGGCTGCGGATGGCCGCCCGGATGATCATCATGAAGGCCTGCTGCACGTTGGTCACGTCGGTGGTCATACGGGTCACCAGACTGGAAACGGAGAACTTGTCGATGTTTTCAAAGGAATAGCCCTGGATCTTGTAGAACATGTCCTTGCGCAGGTTCCGGGCCAGGCCGCAGCTGGCGGTGGCGCAGTAGGAACCGGCCATGGCCCCCAGCAGCAGGGACAGCAGCGCCAGCACCACAAGGACCGCGCCGTATTTCACAATGACGATCATCTCACACCCGGCCTGGATCTGGTTGACCAGCTGGGCGATCAGGTACGGGATGATACACTCGAAGACCACTTCGCCGGTGACCAGGATCGGCGTGAGGATCGCGGGCTTCTTGTATTCCCGTATGCTCTTTGCCAGAATTTTGATCATGGAAAACCCCCATCTCTTTTCTGCTTAATGTTGCTGATTGGTTTTACAATTTTGTTCCGAAATGAACGACTTCCGCTCTGCCTGATAGAGCGGAGACTCATCCATCCAGGTTGCTGAGCATCTTGGACGCCGTCTCCCTGAACACCTGCAATTGGCCGGGAGAGATCCCATCGGTCATTTTCGCCTCGATGGCCAGCAGGGAGATCCGCACCTGCTCATCCAGCTCCGCCGCCTTCTCCGTGGGCACCAGGCTCTTGAGACGGCCGTCCTCCGCCACACTCTCCCGAGAGATAAATCCCTCTCGTTCCAGGTGCTGAAGGACGCCGGTGGCAGTGGAGCGGCTCAGGCTGAACACGCCCTCCACGTCCCGCTGAAAGACGGGACCGTCCCGGTAGTGGACGCGGATATAGTGCAGTACCCGGCTCTGCAGAGCATTGACGCCAAGATTCACCAGTGTGCCGTCCAGACGGCGTTTGACTTTGTGGGACAGGATATTGACCCATGCGCCGCAGTCTCGTTCCATTGGCTCTCTGTCTCCTTTTTGTTCGGATACGAACAATAAGATAGCGCAATCCAAAGGGAATGTCAAGAGAAATTTTGGTAAAAAAACGCCCCGCCCGCTCCCGGGAAAATCGTTCATTTTTCACGCGCCGCCCGCCCCCGGCCGCGCCAGCGGATAACAAAACAGGACGCCCGGGGCGTCCTGTAAAAAGTTCGGGGAGAGGAGGTCCTAAAATTTCAGTACCGTATGGCGCATCAGGGTGGTGTCCAGCAGCGCCAGCTCCTCCGCCTGCTGGGGGAAGTGGTTTTTCAGCGCCAGATAGATCCCCCGGTGCACGGACTCCATGCTGACAAGCCGGGCCTCGTCGGGGAGGTTGTTCAGAAAGATAAACCAGCGGTAGCGCATCAGCTTCACCCGGTAGATCTCATAGGCTTTTTCAAAATAGGGGTTGCGGGCCGCCCGCAGGACGATCTCGTGAAATGTGGTGTCGTTGAGCGGAAAGGGGACGGCGCTGTCCTGGTGGCGGTCGATGTCCAGGATGATCCGTTTCAGCCGGGCCAGATCCTCCTGGGAGATGAAGAGCGCCGCCTGAAAGGCGGCCTTTCCCTCCACGGCTGCCCGCAGGTCCGCGATCGCGTCATATTCATTGATATCCAGAGCGGAGACAACGGGGTTCTTGCCCCGGCGCAGCTGTACCAGGCCGTCCGCCTGCAGCTGTTCCAGCGCCCGGTGGATGGGGGTGCGGCTCAGTCCCAGCTGGCTGGCCAGATGGGACTCGTTGAGATAGGCCCCGGGCTTGATATCCAGCGTGACGATGCGGTCCAGCAGCCACTGATAGACCAGATCCCCCACAACCGAAGGCGGCGAGTCCTTCAATCTGGCCGCCAGCGCCTCCCTGGTCATCTTGCCCGGTTCCGGGCGGCTGTTTTCAGTCAAAATCACCAGCTCCTTTCGGGGCAGAAATCCCGCCGTCCCAAGTCCTCCGGGGCCGGGAATTGCGCCGCCGGGGACGCAGTCCCCCGCCGATGGGCGGGAGACGGTTTCCGCCGGGAAGCAAAATCGCGGAAAATCCCGGCAACCGGGGAGGACTTGACACTTTGAATTTGTGCATATAATATAGCTTTAACCGATGTGTGTCAAGAGTTTTGGGTACTTCTGTGCAAAACCGGAGGCGCTGACGCCGCGACAGAGCCGCAGAACTGTGCGCAATGCACGATGGACTTGGATGATTATTATAAAGGAGGACACGTTTCCATGAACAAGAAGGTCGTACTGGTCGATTTTGAGTCTTTCCAGCATCTCTTCCCCCACGATATCCGTTACGAGCGGGACACCCTGGCCGCCCACGGGATCGAGCTGGTCACCGCCCAGGTGAACAACGACGAGGAGTACATCGCCGCCTGCAAGGATGCCGACGCCATTCTGATCGTCTTTGCCGACACCAACCGCAACGTGATTTCTCATCTGGACCACTGCAAGGCCCTGGTCCGCTACGGCGTGGGCTATGATGTCATCGATGTGGACGCGGCGACGGATTACAACATCGCCGTGTGCAACATCCCCCATTACTGCTCCGAGGAGGTGGCCGTCCACGCCTGCGCCCTGATCCTGGACAGCGTGCGCCGCATCACCGTGGACGACCGCCATGTCAAGGCCGGGGACTGGAACGTCCAGGCCGGATACGGCTACAGCCGCCTGTCCACCATGACCCTGGGCATTCTGGGCTTCGGAAACATCGCCCGCAAGGTGGCCGCATACATGAAGGCCTTTGGCTGCCGCCTCATGGCCTACGACCCCTATGTCCCGGACGAGGTCTTTGCCCAGGCCGGCGTGGAGCGCGCCTCCAAGGAGGAGATCTGCCGCGCGGCGGATATCATCACCGTCCACATCCCCCACAACAAGGAGACGCACCATATGCTGGACCAGGCCGCCTTCCAGTCGATGAAGGACGGCGTCATCATCGTCAACACCTCCCGGGGCGGTCTGATCGACCAGGAGGCCCTGTGCGACGCCCTGGACGCCGGGAAGGTGCGGGCCGCGGGTCTGGATGTGCTGGAGAACGAGCCGGTGACGGACCCCAAGGCCCGGATTCTGCAGTATGAGAATGTGACCATCACCCCCCACCGGGGCGCCCAGAGCCAGGAGGCCACCGACGACCTGATCGTGCAGGTCATCGAGACGGCCATCACCGCCGTCGAGGGGACGCTGCCGGAAAACACCGTCAACCGGAAGGCGCTGCTGGCCAAGCGGCAGTGACGGGCCGCCTGTCCCGCCCGGGCCCATATACAATAATATAAAAGAGAGAAGCTCGAACATATCAAACGATCAGGAGGAACGATTATGCTGCAGTATGAGACACCCAAGGTCCTGGAGGAACTGAAACAGTTTGACACCCCCACCATCACCAACGCGGTGGCCACCTATCCCAATGATCCCAAATGCCTGGCCCTCTACAACGCCTGGAAGGGCCGCTGGTACACGGACCAGACCCTGAAATGCATGTACCCCGAGCTGGGCCGCCGGGTGGGGCATGTGGTGACGGTGGTGTGTGGTCCGGTGGATCACACCGCCAAGAGCCGCTACAGCCTCAACGACATCTTCCGGGCCATTGAGAAGGCCCCCAAGCCTGTCATCCTGGCCGTCAAGCAGGACTTCCCGCCGGAGATGAAGGGCATCAACGGCCTGATGGGCGGCATGATGATGTCCTCTTTCCGCACCCTGGGGGTGGAGGGCGTCCTGTCCGACGGCCCCTCCCGGGATCTGGACGAGGTCCGCAACTTTGATATCCAGTACATGCTCACCGGCATCACCCCCGGCCACGGTGAGTTCGAGGTCCGGGCCATCAATGTACCGGTGGAGATCTGCGGCATGGACCTGATGCCCGGCGAGATCGTCCACATGGATGAGAACGGCGCCTGCAAGTTCCCCGCGGATCAGGCGGAGAACGTGCTGGAGAGCTGCCAGAAGTTCTCGGAGTCCGAGGGCGATAAGCAGAAGCGCATTATGGAGGCCACCACCGCCGAGGAGGTCATCCGCATCTGGAGCGGTGAGGGATACAGCAAAACTTGAGTTACCCCAGGAAAAGGGCCCCGGAGCCAAAAGCTCCGGGGCCCTTTTCGCAAAAAGCGGACCAGATCGCGCAAAACAGGGGGAATGTTTCCCCGGGCAGGCTTGCCGAGGCGTCAGCGGCCGTCTCCGGCGTCGCCCGTCCGCTCCAGCGTCAGCAGACGCAGCTTCCGGTCAATGCCGCCGGCATAGCCGGTCAGGCTGCCGTCCCGGCCCACCACCCGGTGGCAGGGGACGATGAGGGAGACAGCGTTGCGGCCCACCGCGCCGCCCACGGCCTGGGCGGACATATGGGGCAGCCCGCGCTTTTGGGCAATCGCCCGGGCGATCGCGCCGTAAGTCGTGGTCTGGCCATAGGGGACGGCCCGGAGAATCTCCCACACCGCCAGCTGGAATGGCGTTCCCACCAGGTGCAGCGGGGGCGTGAACGCCGGCGCCTGTCCGGAGAAGTAGATGGTGAGCCACCGCTTCGCCTCCGCGAGGGCCGGGGTTTCCCGCTCCACGGGGTTCTCCGACAGCCCCCGGGCAAAGTATTTCTGCCCGATGAACCACAGTCCGGTCACCCCGGCGTCGTCCGCCGCCAGCAGGATCTCCCCCAGGGGGGAGCGCGCGTGACTGATATACCGCATCGTGTTCCTCCTTTGCGCGGCCTGAGCGCCCCGGACCGGCCGGGGGGGTTACTTGCTGTTGACGATCATGGTGCGGGTAGCGGCGTCGTAGTCCACCTCAAAGCCCAGGGCCTCCCCCAGGGCGCGGAGCATGAAGTAGTTGTTGCCGCCGATGTTGAAGGCCTCCAGGCTGGCCCCGCTGCCGTCGATCATCAGGGGCTGGCTGCTGCGGACGGCGGTGCCGGACTGGTCCTCGCCGGCGGTGAGCTCGCTGCCGTCGGGGGTGTAAGCCTGGCCGGTGGTGAGGACAATGGTGCGGTTCTCCGCGTCATACTCCAGGGCAAACTGGGAGCCGGTGCCGTTCAGCAGGGCGGCCACGTCCCGGAGCTTGAAGTAGTTGCTGCCGTTGATGTTGTAGACCTGGGCGCCGGTGACGGCCTCGCCGTTGACGGTGAGGGCCTGATTGGTGGGCATCACCACGTCCTCCGTGGGCTCGGCGGGGGTCTCCTCGGCGGGGGGCTCGGGCTCGGCAGGAGTTTCCTCGATGTCGGCGAACTCCTCGAACTTGTAGTAGTTCCACTGGGCATAAGTATAATTACTCACCTCGGGGTCACTCTGAGCAGGATCGAGGTAATTGATATACATGAAATAGATTGCATCGGAGTCAACGTTGGGAATGGTGAAGGTGGCAGACTGACCGGGAGCAAGCTTCATACCATCCCCATACAGCACCTTGCCCATGATCCAGTCACCTATATTCGTAGCTACCCACTCCCCGTTGGCTGTGAGATAGTGGTCGGATTCACTGGAATCCAGAAGATATCCGGTGGGAACCTCCACGGATACGCCATCAATCTCGACTGTATCAGTAGCATCATAGCGCTGGTAGGTGACATACACAAAGCTGTCGGGGGCTGAGCTGGTGTTGGTGACAGTAAATTCCGTGCCGTCGGCGATGGCGTAGTAGAAGTCGTGGCCGGATTGATGTTCCGAGAGAGATCCCCCGAGCCGGTTGACGGAGAGCCTTTCATCCACTTGGGTGGCCTCGAAGTCCAGGCTGAAGTAGTCGGGGAACTCGGTGTGCTCCGCGGCAAAGGCGCTGACGGACAGCAGGCTCACCACCATGGCGGCTGCCAGGATACGGGAAATCCATTGTTTCATGTTACGTTTCTTCCTCCTTTTGTTTTTTCCCTTTCGTGGGTATCCGGGACTTGTTTCCTATTTTAGACACAATAGGGAAAATTTGCAAGAGGCAGGGGAATAAAATTGGAGAATATGGAAAAAGCCCGGCGGCGCGCCGCCGGGCAGAGGGCCCTATTTCCCCCTCCAGGTCTTCCACAGCAGGCTCCCGCCCGCCCACAGCAGAAACAGCCCGAAGGGCGCCCGCAGGGCCTCCGCATCCAGCTCCAGGGCCAGCAGGGCCCCGGCCAGGGCCGCCAGCACGGCGGGCGGGGCCGCGGTCCGGATGGCGGGGGCGTCCAGGTAGCCGTTTTTCCGGTGGAGAAGGAGCCCGGCCGCCGCCGTGGGCAGGAAGAAGGCCAGGTTGATGGCCTGGGCCTGGCGGGCCTCCACCCCCAGAAAGAGGGTCATGCACAGCAGCAGAAGCGTCCCGCCCCCCACGCCCCAGGCGGAGAGCACCCCCGTGCCCAGGCCGCACAGCAGCGGCAGCAGGATATCCCTCATGTGAGATACCGCACCCCCCCGTAGAGCAGGAACAGGGCGAAGAGGACCTTGAGCCACTTCACCGGCACCTTTTCAAAGGTGAGCCCGCCGATGAGGCCCCCCAGCCCGCCCCCCAGGAG
>CALXDE010000205.1 GCA_944386965.1 uncultured Oscillospiraceae bacterium | reverse complement strand
ATGCAGGTGGCCGCTCCGCCGAAGGGCTCGATCTCCGTGGGGTGGTTGTGCGTCTCGTTCTTGAACATCAGCAGCCAGTCCTGCTCCGCCCCGTCCACCATGGCCGGGACATGGATGGAGCAGGCGTTGATCTCCTCGCTCTCATCGAGGTTGGCAAGGCCGCCCCGCTTCTTGAGCACCTTGGTGCCCAGCGTAGCGATGTCCATGAGGGTCTGGGGGCGCTTTGCGGCCTTCTCCTCCCCATAGACCTCCACCCGGGCGGCGAGATAGCGGTCATAGGCCGCCTTCACTTCCCCATCGGTGATGTCCACCGCGTCGATATGGGTGGAGAAGGTGGTGTGGCGGCAGTGATCGGACCAGTAGGTGTCCACCACCCGCACCTCGGTGATGGTGGGGTCCCGGCGCTCCTCGTCCCGGAAATAGGACTGGAGGAACTTCAGGTCGTCCAGGTCCATGGCAAGGCCCATGCGCTCCAGCAGGTCCCGCAGGCCCGCCTCGTCCAGGGCGGTGAAGCCGTCAATGACGGCCACCGGCGGCGGCGCGTCGTGGGTACGGACCAGGGTCGCGGGCTTCTCCGCCGAGGCCTCACGGCTCTCCACGAGGTTGATGACATAGCCGCGGATCTTCTCCACTTCCGCCTCGCCCAGCTCCCCCTCCAGCAGGTAGACCTTGGCATAGGCGATGAGGGGCCGCTCCACGCCCGCCATGAGCTGGATGCACTGGGCACAGGAGTCGGCACGCTGGTCGAACTGGCCGGGCAGCGCCTCCACCGCCAGAACGCGGTGGGGCGTCTCAGGCTCCGGGAATGTCTCATCGTAGAGCACGTCCACCTGGGGCTCGGAGAACACCACGCCCTTGGCCCGCTCAAAGACGTCCGTATCGATCTGATCCACATCGTAGCGGTTGAGGATGCGAATGCCGGTCAGGCTCTCAATTCCAAGAAAGCCCCGCAGGTCCCCCAGCAGGCTCTCCGCCTCCGGGCTCAGGCCCGGCTTCTTCTCTGCATAAACGCGATAGACCATCCGTCAGTCCCTCCCTCTTTCAGCCGCCAGGGCCCGCTGGCCGATATCAGAGCGGCAGTAGGCGTTTTCAAAATGGATGCGTCCGGCCAGATCATAGCTGGCGGCAATGGCCTCCTCCAGCGTGTCCGCCACGGCGGTGGCGCCCACGACCCGGCCGCCGTTGGTTTTGAGGACGCCGTCGACCAGGGCCGCGCCAGCTACATAGATGTGCTCATTCTCTTTTGTATCAGGCAGTGTCAAGGTAAATCCCTTTTCATATTTGGCGGGGTATCCCTTGGAGGCCAGCACCACGCAGCAGGCGTGGCCGCGGCGCCACTTGACCTCGGTCTGGGCCAGTTTTTCCTCAGCGGTGGCCCGCATGATGGTCAAAAGGTCGCTCTCCAGCAGCGGCAGCACCACCTGTGTCTCCGGGTCACCGAAGCGGCAATTGTACTCAATGACCTTGGGTCCCTCCGGTGTCAGCATCAGGCCAAAGTACAGGCAGCCCCGGAAGGGCCGGCCCTCGGCTTTCATCGCCCGGATGGTGGGCAGGAAGATGGTGTCCATGCACACCTGGGCAATCTCCGGGGTGTAACAGGGGTTGGGGGCCACCGTGCCCATGCCGCCCGTATTGAGGCCCTGATCCCCGTCCAGGGCGCGCTTGTGGTCCATGGAGGACACCATGGGCACAATGGTTTCCCCGTCGGTAAAGCTGAGGACGGACACCTCCGGCCCGGTGAGGAACTCCTCGATGACCACCTGGTCCCCGGCCTGGCCGAAGGCGTGGTCCGCCATCATGGAGCGCAGGGCCTCCCGGGCCTCCTCCCGGGTCTGGGCGATGATGACCCCCTTCCCCAGGGCCAGGCCGTCGGCCTTCACCACTGTGGGAATGGGGCAGGTATCCACATACCGCAGGGCCGCCTCCAGATCGGTGAACACCTCGTAGCGGGCGGTGGGGATTCCATACTTCTTCATCAGATTCTTGGCAAAGACCTTGCTCCCCTCGATCATGGCCGCGTCCCTGGTGGGGCCGAAGCAGGGGATGCCGATGGCGTTCAGGGCGTCCACCGCCCCCAGGGCCAGAGGGTCGTCCGGCGCCACCACGGCGAAGTCCACCGGGTGGGCCTTGGCAAAGGCCACGATGGCGGGAATGTCTTTGGCGGCGATATCCACGCACGTCCCCTCCCCCGCCATGCCGCCGTTGCCGGGGAGAACGTAGATCGTTTCCACCTCCGGGTTCTCCCGGAGTTTCTGGAGGATGGCGTGTTCCCGGCCTCCAGAGCCGATGAGCAGAAGATTCATAAGCAGCCTCTTTTCCCTATTTCACCATGCCGGACAAGGGGGTCCCCCTGTCCGGCAGCAGATACCATATTCATCGTATGGAAAGCAGTAAACGCGATTTTTGGCAGGACGCCATGCATAAGCTCGACTGACGAAATCAAAGATTTCGAGTCTCGCTGAATGTGCCTGCCAAAAATACATTGACTCAGGCGCCTTGGGCGCCGTCGCCAGTCCGCAGACTGGCGGTGGGGGTTCCCCAGGGGGAGCGCGCTCCCCCTGGGGAGAATTTTAGTGGTGGAACAGGCGCATGCCGGTGAAGGCCATGACCATGTCGTAGTCGTCGCACTTCTCGATGACCAGATCGTCCCGGATGGAGCCGCCGGGCTCAGCCACATACCGAACGCCGCTGCGCCGGGCCCGCTCGATGCTGTCGGCAAAGGGGAAGAAGGCGTCGCTGCCCAGGGCCACGTTGGGATTCTGGCTGACCCAGGTGCGCTTCTCAAAGTCGGACAGAGGCTGGGGGCGGCTGGTAAAGTACTTCTGCCAGTTGCCGTCGGCGCACACGTCCTCCTCGTTGCCGTTGATATAGCCGTCGATGACGTTGTCCCGCTCCGGGCGGCCCAGGTCAGGCCGGAAGGGCAGGTTCAGCACCTTGCTGTGCTGGCGCAGGCGCCAGGTGTCGGCCTTGCTGCCCGCCAGACGGGTGCAGTGGATGCGGCTCTGCTGGCCGGCCCCCACGCCGATGGCCTGTCCGTCCACGGCGAAGCAGACGGAGTTGGACTGGGTGTATTTCAAAGTGATCAGGGCCACGATCAGGTCCCGCTTGGCGCTGTCAGGCAGGTTCTTGTTGGCGGTGACGATGTTGCTGAGCAGATCCGCGTCGATCTTGAAATTGTTGCGGCCCTGCTCAAAAGTGATGCCGAAGATCTCCCGCGTCTCCTGGGGATTGGGCACATAGCCCGCGTCCATCTGCACCACGTTGTAATTTCCCTTGCGCTTGGTCTTGAGGATCTCCAGCGCCTCTTCGGTATAGCCCGGAGCGATGACGCCGTCGGACACCTCCCGCTTGATGAGCTTGGCGGTGGTGGCGTCGCACACGTCGCTCAGGGCCACCCAGTCGCCAAAGGAGCACAGCCGGTCCGTGCCCCGGGCACGGGCATAGGCGCAGGCCAGAGGGCTGTCGTCCAGCTCCGGCACATCGTCCACGAAGCAGGCCCGCTTCAGATCAGCGCTCAGGGGCAGGGCCACGGCGGCGCTGGTGGGACTCACGTGCTTGAAGGAAGTGGCGGCAGGCAGGCCCAGAGCCTTTTTCAGCTCCTGCACCAGCTGCCAGGAGTTGAACGCGTCCATGAAGTTGATGTAGCCGGGCTTTCCATTGAGGACCGTCACCGGCAGGTCGCTGCCGTCGCGCATAAAGATGCGGGCAGGCTTCTGATTGGGATTGCAGCCGTATTTCAGTTCCAGTTCGTTCATGGGTTCACTGCTCCTTCCAGATGGATTCATGCGTCGCGGCGCTGGCGCGCCCGCTGTGCTTGTTGATGATCACAGTCTCAGAGAAACCGTTTCGCAGGTCGATGTACTGGACAAACAGGGACACCTTGTTCTCGCTGTTCAGGCTCTCCCAGAGCTGATCGGCCAGTTTCCCGGCGCTGTCGGCCTCGATCGACACCAGGATGGGCTCCCCGGCAAAGGAGGGCAGCGGGTCCCCGTCTCCCTGGTAGGTGCTGATAAAGTGGCCGGCGCCTGCCCGGGCGGTATACTCGAAGAACTGCCGGTCGCAGATGCCTCCGCCGTAACCCGCCTTCAGGATCGACAGTTTGTAGTTGCCGTTGCGCGCCAAAAGGCCGGAGATCCGGGGGGTGTAATTGGGCGCGTCGGGTTCAAATTCCCGGGTGCGCAGGGCGTCGGCAAAGGTTTTGCCCGCCAGGAGATAGTCCCGAATGGTGTCGGTCTGGTCGCCGTTGGTGACCACGATCTCCTTCCCCACCACCCGGACAGGGTGATAGATGATGAGGGAGGGGTCCGTCATTTTGCTCTCGTCAAAGGCACGGGTCCGGATAC
>CALXDE010000204.1 GCA_944386965.1 uncultured Oscillospiraceae bacterium | reverse complement strand
GTCTGCTCCAGGCCGCCGACTACGACGTGGAGCTGGCGGAGCGGGGCATCATCTACGTGGACGAGATCGACAAGATCGCCCGCAAGAGCGAGAACACCTCCATCACCCGGGACGTGTCCGGCGAGGGGGTGCAGCAGGCCCTGCTGAAAATTCTGGAGGGCACCGTGGCCAATGTGCCGCCCCAGGGGGGGCGCAAGCACCCCCACCAGGAGTTCATCCAGATCGACACCCGGGATATCCTCTTTATCTGCGGCGGCGCCTTTGACGGGATCGATAAGATCATCGAGCGGCGCATGGATAAGAAGGGGATCGGCTTCGGCTCCCAGCTCCAGAGCAAGAAGGAGCGGGACGTGGGGAAGATCCTCCAGGATGTCCAGCCCCACGATCTGCTGAAATTCGGCATCATCCCGGAGCTGGTGGGCCGCCTGCCGGTGATCGCGCCCCTCAACTCCCTGACCCGGGAGGATCTGGTGCGCATCCTCACCGAGCCCAAGAACGCCCTGGTCAAGCAGTACCAGAAGCTCTTTTCCTTCGACGATGTGGAGCTGGTGTTCGAGCCCAAGGCCCTGGAGGCGGTGGCGGATAAGGCCATTGAGCGCAACATCGGCGCCCGGGGCCTGCGGGCCGTGATGGAGGGGCTTCTGACGAACATCATGTACGATATTCCTGACCGCCGCGATGTGGAGCGGGTGACCATCACCCCCGCGTGCGTTCAGGGGGAGGAACCGCCCAGACTGACCTACAAAGACGACAGCGGCCACCAGCCGGATGGAGTGCCCGCCTCCGCCTCATAACGCGCGAGAAAGGAGGTGTCCTGGACACCTCCTTTTGTCGATACGGCCTGGAAAGGCAACCCAGGCCGGAAAGGAGATCCGATCAAGATGCAACAACAGGAAGTAACCACTTTGAATATACCGGCCCTTGCCCTGCGGGGCATGACCGTTTTTCCCAAGATGACCGCCACGGTGGACGTGGAGCGGGAAATCTCCATCCGGGCCCTGGAGCGCTCCATGGAAAATGATCTGGACCTGTTCCTGGTGGCCCAGAAGGAGGTGGGGGTGAATCAGCCCAAGGAGGCGGACCTCTACACCATGGGCACCGTGGCCACGGTGCGCCAGGTGCTGCGCATCTCGGAGAACGCCATCCGCATCCTGGTGGAGGGCAAGAGCCGGGCGCAGATGAAGCGGCTGTGGCAGACGGAGCCCTATCTCCAGGTGAATGTGGAGCTGGTGGAGGAGACGCCGGTCCACGCCAATTCCGACCGGCTGGAGGCGCTGCTGCGTCAGACCTATATCAATGTCCACGACTACTATGAGCTTGCCCCCCGGGTGGGCGAGGAGCTGCTGGGCGTGGTGGCCGACAGCCGGGACCCGGGGTATCTGGCCGACTACATCGCCCAGAACACCATGCTCCGCCACCAGGACAAACAGGTCATTCTGGAGGAGCTGCGTCCCATGGTGCGCCTGCAGCGGGTCAACGAGCTGCTGGCAAGAGAGATCGACATCATCAACTTTGAGCAGGAGATCGAGGGGAAGATCCGACAGCACATCGGCGAGGTGCAGAAGGACCATATCCTTCGCGAGCAGATGCAGGTGATCCGTCGGGAACTGGGGGAGACGGATGAGGACAACGAGCTCCAGGAGTACCGGGACAAGATCAAGGCCGCAAACCTCACCGAGGAGGTGGAGGAGAAGCTCCTCAAGGAGGTCGGCCGCCTCTCCAAGCAGCCCTTCGGCAGCGCCGAGGGGTCGGTGATCCGCAACTATCTGGATGTGTGCCTGGATATGCCCTGGAACGTTACCACCAAGGAGCGGGCCAACGTGGCCGCCGCCCGGAAGATCCTGGACCGGGACCACTTCGGCCTGGAGAAGGTGAAGGAGCGGATTCTGGAGTTCATCGCCGTCAAGCAGATGAACCCGGACGCCAAGGGACAGATCCTCTGCCTGGTGGGACCGCCGGGCGTGGGCAAGACCTCCATTGCCATCTCCGTGGCCAACGCCCTCAACCGCAAGCTGGCCCGGCTGAGCCTGGGCGGCGTCCACGACGAGGCGGAGATCCGGGGCCACCGCAAGACCTACATAGGCGCCATGCCCGGCCGCATTATCGACGCCATCAGCCGCAGCGGCTCCATGAACCCCCTGCTGGTGCTGGACGAGATCGACAAGCTGGGAGGTGACTACCGGGGCGATCCGGCCTCGGCGCTGCTGGAGGTGCTGGACAGCGAGCAGAACTACGCCTTCCGGGACCACTTCCTGGAGATCCCGGTGGATTTGAGCAAGGTCCTGTTTATCACCACCGCCAATACCACGGAGACGATCCCCCGGCCCCTGCTGGACCGGATGGAGGTTATCTCCCTGAGCTCCTATACCGACGAGGAGAAGCTCCAGATCGCCAAGCGCTACCTGCTGCCCAAGCAGATGAAGGAGCACGGCCTCAACCGCCGCCGGCTCCAGACCACGGACGACGCGCTGCGTGCCGTGATCGACGGGTATACCCGGGAGTCCGGCGTGCGCCAGCTGGAGCGCCAGCTGGGCAAGCTCTGCCGCAAGGCTGTCATGCAGATGGTGGACGGCGGCAGCAAACAGGTCCGGGTGACGGAGAAGAATCTGGCGGACCTGCTGGGTCCGGTGCGCTTCACCCGCACGGCCCTCACCGGAAAGGAAGAGGTGGGCCTGGTCAACGGCCTTGCCTGGACCGAGGTGGGCGGCGAGATGCTGGAGGTGGAGGCCAACGTCATGGACGGCTCGGGCAAGCTGGAGCTCACCGGCAACCTGGGGGACGTGATGAAGGAGAGCGCCCACGCGGCCCTCAGCTGCCTGCGCAGCCGGACGACCCAATTGGGCCTGGACCCGGATTTCTATAAGACAAAGGATATCCACGTCCACTTCCCGGAGGGGGCCGTGCCCAAGGACGGCCCCAGCGCCGGCATCGCCATCACCACCGCCATGCTCTCCGCCCTCACGGGCCGGAAGGTGAAGGGGGATGTGGCCATGACCGGCGAGGTGACCATTCGGGGCCGGGTGCTGCCCATCGGCGGACTGAAGGAAAAGACCATGGCCGCCTACCGCAGCGGCATCAAGACCGTCATCATCCCCAAGGAAAATGAAAAGGACCTGTCGGAGATCGACCAGACCGTCCGGGCGGGCCTGCGGTTTGTGGCGGCGGAAACCATAGACGCGGTCCTGGCGGAGGCGCTGGTCTATCCGGACAGCGCCGGACGGGAGGGGTACAACGTATCCTTCATGGAGCAGGCCGTGGACCTGCGGCGCCCCGTGGCAACACGCTGAGAGAAGCACCGGGCGGGCGGCGTGAGCCGTCCGCCCGATTTTTGACTGTGAAGGAGGGCTGTCCGATGCCTGTTGATTTTACCCGGGTGGAGTTTGTTCTGTCGGCGGTGCGGCCGGAGGCGTTCCTCCGGGACGGGAAACCCCAGCTGGCCTTTGCTGGCCGCTCCAACGTGGGGAAGAGCTCCGTCATCAACCGCCTGACGGGCCGGAAAAACCTGGCCCGGGTGGGGGCCTCCCCAGGAAAGACCACCCAGATCAACTATTTTCGCGTGGACAACAGCGGCTACCTGGTGGACCTGCCGGGGTATGGCTATGCCAAGGTGTCCAAGGCCGAGCGGGACCGCTGGGGCGCGCTGATGGAGGCCTATTTCGCCTCCGGCCTCATCACCCGCGGTGTGATGATCGTGGACGCCCGCCACAAGCCCACCGCGGATGACGTCACCATGGCCCGCTGGTTTTTTGATACCGGCTGCCCTGTGGCGGTGGTGGCCAACAAGCTGGACAAGCTGAAAAAGTCCGAGGTGGAGCCGAATCTGGCGCTGATCCGGGAGACGCTCTCCCTGCGGCCGGAGGATGCCCTGATCCCCTTCTCCGCGGAGAAGGGCACGGGGAGGGAGGCGCTGGCCGCCTGCCTGCGCGCGGCGATGGAGGAGCGGTGACGCGCGGGGGCGCGGGGCGGCCCCGGCGCTGCCGGCGGCATGGGAAAAGAGGAACCTTTTGTAAATTTTTGAATTTCCCCCTTTCCAAAACGGCAAAACTATATTAGAATAGGATAGAAAAATGCCCGGGGTTTCCGGGTACCACAGGAGGAACATGACCCATGGAGGAGCCGGTATATCGGAGAGTGCTGCTGAAAATCAGCGGCGAAGCCCTGGCGGGCGAGAGGCATTTCGGCCTGGATTTCCAGGTCATCAGCGCGGTGTGCGACGCCATCAAGGAGGCCGTGGCCATGGGCGTCCAGGTGGGCGTGGTCATCGGCGGAGGCAACTTCTGGCGCGGGCTCAAGGACGGAAACGGCCGCATGGAGCGGGTCCGGGCCGACCACATGGGCATGCTGGCCACCACCATGAACTGCCTTGCGGTGGCGGATGTGCTGGAGCAGAAGGGGGTGGACGTCCGGGTCCAGACCGCCGTGGAGATGCGGGCGGTGGCGGAGCCCTATATCCGCTCCCGGGCCATCCGGCATTTGGAGAAGGGGCGGGTGGTGATCTTCGGCTGCGGCACCGGCAACCCCTTTTTCT
>CALXDE010000203.1 GCA_944386965.1 uncultured Oscillospiraceae bacterium | reverse complement strand
AGACCCCCCTCACCTCCATTGTCAACTACGTGGACCTGCTGAAAAAAGAGGAGCTGTCCGGGACGGCTGCCGAATACCTGGCGGTGCTGGACCGGCAGTCCAATCGGCTGAAGAAACTGACCGAGGACCTGGTGGAGGCCAGCAAGGCCTCCACGGGCAACATGGCCGTATCCCTCCAGCCCCTGGTGGTCAACGAGATCATCCTCCAGGCGGTGGGAGAATACGACGAAAAGCTCACCGCCGGGAAGCTGGAGGTCATCGTCAGCACCTTTGAGGGGAACATCACCGCCACGGCGGACAGCCGTCTCCTGTGGCGGGTGCTGGACAACCTGCTGAGCAACGTGTGCAAGTACGCCATGGCCGGCAGCCGGGTCTACATCGACCTGAAGCGCCGGGAGGACCGGGTGGTGCTGAGCATGAAGAACATCTCCCGGGACCGGCTGAACATCAGTCCCGACGAGCTCATGGAGCGCTTCGTCCGGGGGGACGCCTCCCGCCACGCCGAGGGCAGCGGCCTGGGGCTGAACATCGCCAGGAGCCTGATGGAGCTCATGGGCGGCACCTTTTCCATCGCCGTGGACGGGGACCTCTTCAAGGCGGAGCTGACGCTGCCCCAGGCATAAAATCGCGCAAAAATGGACCGGCATGCAGCGCATGCCGGTCCTCTCTTTTGATTCCCGCGGGGTTTATTTGTCCTTCAAGATCACATGGACCATCACCTTGCTGAGGGCGGAGGCCACTGCGCCGCAGACCACCACCTCCAGGGCCACATTGACGGTGAAGAAGCTGACGAAGATGGTCCAGAAGGCGCTGCCGCCGAAGTAGGTGCCGCGGAAGATGGCCACTACCATGCCCACAAAGAAGATGGTGTTGGTCAGCGCCCCGGCCACCGAGGTGATGACAAAGGACACGATCCCGGTGTGATCCACTTTTCTCAGGCCCCGGAACAGCAGGCCCGCCACGATGCCGATGAGGATACGGGGCACCATGCAGCAGAAGAAGGTGGCGATGGGATCAATGGCCAGCAGCGCCGCGCCGAACACGCTGCTGCTGAAGCACTGGGCGAAGCTGGTGATGCCGAACAGCGCGCCGAGGAAGGCCCCGTACCACGGGCCCAGAACGATGGCGCCAATGACCACCGGGATGGTGATGAAGGTGATCTCCACCGGTCCTGCGTGGAGATAGCCCAGGGGCGTGTACTGCATGAGAAGGATGATTGCCATAAGTATCGCCGTCAGTGTGATCTTATGGACTTTGCTCATACTGTGATTCATGGGAATGTTCTCCTTTGCGGGTGTTTCACCGCGTGCTGTCGTCCCGCTGGGGGTACGGCGCACAAATTTTATAAAAACAGACAGCGCTGTTCTTACCCGATCACAATTTCTTCACCGTATTCAGTTGGTAGAGCCACCGCAGCCCCTTGAGGGTCAGGTCCGGGTCGTGGCGGATATGGGTGCGGCACCGGGATGTCACCAGCGCCGCCGACCCGCCGGTGGCGATGACCTTGGCCCCCTCCATCCGGGGCAGGGCCTGATAGCGCTGGATGAAGCCGTCCACCATCATGGCGCTGCCCAGGAGCAGGCCGCAGCGCATGGCGTCAGCGCTGTTGCGGCCCAGGCAATCCTCCCCGCCCGGTCCCAGGGCGATGGAGGGCAGGAGGGCGGTGATGTCCTTGAGCAGCTCCGCGCTGGAGCGAATCCCCGGCAGGATGCAGCCCCCCAGGTAGGTCCTGCTCTCGTCCACCGCCGCGATGGTCGTGACGGTGCCCGCGTCCACCAGCACCACCGGCGCCCCATACTCCGCCAGGGCCGCCGCCGTGTCCGCCACCAGATCCGCCCCCAACTGGGAGGGGTCGTCGATGCTGATGCGGAAACCCGTCTTGATTCCCGGGCCCACCCGCAGCAGCGGCGCCCGGAACAGGCCGGCCACCGCCTCCTCCACCAGGCCCGTGAGCCCCGGCACCACCGAGGCCAACATACACCCATCCACCGCGGAGGAGGGGATCTGGTTGATGTGGAGCAGATTGAAGAGCGTGGCGGCAAACTCGTCGCTGCTGCGCTCGGCGGTGGCGGAGAGCTTTGCCCGCATCTTCAGCGTCTCCCCCGCGAATACCCCCACCGTGATGTTGGAGTTGCCGATATCCAGCGCCAAAAGCATAGCCCCGCCCCCTCTCCCGTTTTGTCCCTAGTCTACCACAGCCGGACCGGCGGGGCAAGGGGCCTTTTCCCCTCTTTTCCCGCAAATTTCTCCCGATGCTCTGGGAGATTTTACCAAACGGAAGGGCACGGCCCGGTCTTGACTTTTGGCCGCTGGTCCTGTATACTGATAATCGAACATATATTCTATTATCAAGGGAGGGACCACACGTGGACGTGCTGGAGAAGCTCACCATCCTCACCGACGCGGCCAAGTATGACGCGGCCTGCACCTCCAGCGGCGCGCGCCGGGGCAGCCGGAAGGGCTATATCGGCAACACCTCCAGCTCCCTGGCCGGGTGCTGCCACACCTTCTCCGCCGACGGGCGGTGCGTCACACTGCTGAAGGTGCTGATGACCAATTTCTGCGTGTACGACTGCAAATACTGCGTCAACCGGTGCAGCAATGATGTGAGGCGTGTCGCCTTTACACCGGAGGAACTGGCAGAGCTGACCATCCAGTTTTACCGCCGCAACTACATCGAGGGCCTCTTCCTCTCCTCCGGGGTGCTGAGAGATCCGGACTACACCACCGAGCGCATGATCCGCTGCCTGTCCCTCCTGCGCAACGAGTACCGCTTCAACGGGTACATCCACGCCAAGGCCATCCCCGGCACCGCCCCGGAGCTGGTGGAGCGGCTGGGGCTGCTGGCGGACCGGCTGAGCGTCAATATCGAGCTGCCCTCGGAGCAGGGGCTCAGGACCCTGGCCCCCAACAAGACCAAGGCCGCCATCCTGGCCCCCATGGGCCAGATCAAGGACACGCTCCAAGAGAACAAGCGGGAGCTGGTGAAGTACCGCCACGCCCCCCGATTCGCCCCCGCCGGCCAGAGCACCCAGCTCATTGTGGGGGCCACGGCGGACTCGGACCGGCACATCCTCCGCCTGGCGGAGGGGCTCTACCGCCGCTATGGGCTCAAGCGGGTGTTCTTCTCCGCCTATGTGCCGGTGGTGGAGAACAGCCTCCTCCCCGCCCCGGACACCAAACCGCCCCTGCTGCGGGAGCACCGGCTCTACCAGGCGGACTGGCTTCTGCGGTTTTACGGCTTTCAGGCGGAGGAGCTGCTCAGCGACGACCAGCCCGATTTCAACCCCCTCTTGGACCCCAAGTGCAACTGGGCGCTGCGCCACCCGGAGTTCTTTCCGGTGGAGGTGAACACCGCCGCCTATGAGGCGCTGCTGCGGGTGCCGGGCATCGGCGTGAAGAGCGCCCAGCGCATCCGCTTCGCCCGCCGGGGCGGGACGCTGTGCCATGAGGATCTGAAAAAGCTGGGGGTCGTGATGAAGCGGGCCCAGTATTTCATTACCTGTAAAGGAAAAACCATAGACAACTTGCGATTCTCCCAGGACAGTGTCCTCCGGGGGCTCATCGCCGCCGAGGGGATCGCCCTCCCCCAGCCGGAGATGGAGCAGCTGTCCCTGTTTTGAAGGTTTCCAGCTTCCCCAGCCAGAGCCGCGCGGGCTTAAACAAATCTTAATGGTTTTTCCTCCTGTTTCTTAAACTGTCCATGGTAAACTGACAATATCCTGGGAAACGGAGGAACTCCCATGTCCGCCTTTGCTTTGAAGCTCCTGGCCCTGCTGAGCATGGTCTGCGACCACACGGCGGCGGTGCTGCTGACCGCCTCGCCCCTGTATGATCCCCTGCGCGCCTTTGGCCGCATGGCCTTCCTGATCTACGCCTTTTTTCTGGCCGAGGGGTTCCGGCACACCCGCTCCGCGCCCAGATACGCCCTGCGCCTGACGGTCATGGGCCTCATTTCCACCATCCCCTACTGCTTTACGATCAATAAGTATTTTGACTTCTGGACCAGGGTGCGCAGTCTCAACATCTGCTTTACCCTGGCCTGCGGGGTGGCGCTGATGCTGCTGCTCCGGTGGAGAACACCCCGGCTCCGCGGCTGGAGGCGGCTGGCGGGACTGGCGCCCCTGGCGCTGATCCTGCCGGTGTTTTTACAGTTGGGCGTGTGGGAACTGACGCAGCTCATCGCCGTCCTGCTGCTTGTGGGCAGCGTCGGCCTGCTGGGCGGAGACAAGCTCCCTGCCTGGTGTCAGAGGCTGGGGGACTGGGCCTGGAAGACCGCGGCCTTCCTGATCCTCTACCAGCTGCTCCACGAGTGGACGGGCATCGAAGTGGAGTACTCCTACACCGCCCTCTTCCTCTTTGCCCTGCTGTGGCTGTGCCGGAACAAGCGGCAGCGCGCTGCCGTCCTGGCCCTGGCGGCGGTGTGGATGTATCCGCCGGCCTTGGACATCGGCCAGGCCATCGGCGCCCTGCTGGCCCCCGCGCTGGTGCTGTGCTACAACGGCAGGCGGGGAGGAGACGACCGCCGGCTCTTCTACTGGGCCTACCCTGCCCACCTCAGCGCGCTTTGGGCCATCTCGGTGTGGCTGGGCCATCCCATCTAAATCAAGCGGAAAGGAAGCGGATCGCTATGGACGTCATCTATCGCTACGACGGCAGCTTTCAGGGGTTTCTCTGCTGCGTGTTCGAGAGTTATGTCCACAGAGAGCCCCCCATGGGCTTTCAGGGCCCGGAGGACCTGGAGCCCACGCTGTTCCCGGTGCGCTGGGTGGAGGCGGACAGCGCCCACGCCCGCCGCATTGCCGAGAGTATCCGCCGCCGGTCCGCCTGGGCCGGGGAGCTGACGGAGAAGGGATTCCTCACCTGCGCTCCAGACCGGGAGATGATGCTCTTCCGCTTCATCGCCGCGCTCTACAGCGAGGGTCCCTCCCTGCTCCGCCGCCTCAGCGACGCGGCGGTGCTCCCCCTGCTCCAGGCGGTGCGCCACCTGGAGGGGGAAGCCCACCTGCTCAAGGGCTTCGTCCGTTTTTCCGACCTGGGGGGTACGCTGGTGGGGGAGATCGCCCCCAAAAACCGGGTGCTGCCCCTGCTGCGGCCCCACTTCTGCGCCCGGTTCTACAACGAACGGCTTCTGCTCTACGACCGCACCCACCGGGAGGCCCTGTTCTACCAGGGCGGGCGGTGGGGCATCCTGCCCCTGGACCACTTTGAGATGGCCCGGCCGGATGCCCGGGAGGCGGAATTTCGCCGCCTGTGGAAGCGGTTTTACGACACGGTGGCCATCCGGGAGCGGTACAACCCGACATGCCGCCGCACCCAGATGCCCATGCGCTATTGGGGCACCATGACAGAGTTCCAGGGGGAGGATTTCTTCCGCAGCGAAGCGGAGCGCTCCCTGCCTGACGGCGCGTATGAACCCGCCCCGGGGACCGCCGGGCACCTCCGGGACAGCCCGTCGGCAGGGGCAGGCGGTCCGGACAGGACTCGGCGCGCACAGCGGGAGGCCGGCAGCTGAACAAGCCGCCGGCCTCCCGGTTTTTTCCTATGGCGCAAATGCCTCCCGCAGCCGGCCCAGGGCCCGGCGCTCCAGCCGGGAAACCTGCACCTGGGAGACATGGAGGACCCGCGCGGTCTGGGTCTGGGTCAGCCCCTTGAAAAACCGCAGGAGGATGGTCTTTCGCTCCATCTCCGGCAGGGCGTCAATGGCGCCGCGCAGGGCGATGCGCTCCACCAGATCCTCCTCGCTGCCGCCGCCGGGGAGGACGGACTCCAGGGTGAGGCCCTCTGAGAGTTCCTGCTGCAGGCTCTCCGGCGCCGCCGCAGCCAGCTCCGCCGCGGCGATCTCCTCGGCGCTCAGTCCCGTGGCCTCCGACAGTTCTGAGAGTGCCGGCTCCCGGCCCAGGTCGTGAGCCAGACGTTCCCGGGCGGACAGGATCGCCATGGCCTGCTCCCGGAGTCCCCGTCCCACCTTCACCGCCCCATCGTCCCGGAGGAAGCGCCGGATCTCCCCGGCGATCTTGGGCACGGCATAGGTGGAAAACTGGGTGCCGTACCCCAGATCAAACCCCCGGATGGCCTTCAAAAAGCCCAGGCACCCCAGCTGATACAGGTCCTCCGGCTCCGCCCCCCGGCCGTAGTACCGGCGGACAATGCTCCAGATGAGGCCCGCGTTCTCCCGGAGCATCGTCTCACAGGCGTCCTGGTCCCCGCGCCGGGCGGCCTCCAGCAGCTCGGTGGTTCCGTTCATCGCCGGGCGGCGCGCTGGGCGATGCGGCGGCGCATGGTCACCTTGGTGCCCTGTCCCTCCTTTGAGGCGACCCGCAGGCTGTCCATGAAGCTCTCCATGATGGTAAAGCCCATGCCGCTGCGCTCCTCTCCGCCGGTGGTGAAGAGGGGCTCCCGGGCCCGGTCCACATCGGCGATGCCCCGGCCCCAGTCCCGGACGATCACCTCCAGCACCTCCCCCTCCAGGATGCGGCACTTCACCACGATCTTTCCGATGGTATCCGGGTAGCCGTGGACGATGGCGTTGGTCACCGCCTCACTGACGGCGGTCTTGATGTCCCCCAGCTCCTCCAGCGTCGGGTCCAGCTGGGCGGCAAAGGCCGCCGCCGCCGAGCGGACAAAGCCCTCGTTGGCGCTGCGGCTGGGGAACTCCAGGGTTATGTAGTTTCGCACTTGCATGGCGCACCTCCTAGATCAGTTTCACATACCGGGCCAGGCCCGCCGTCTCCAGCACCCGGGCGGCCTGCTTGGGGATGTTCACCACCACCAGGTTTCCCCCCAGGGCCTCCATCCGCCGCTTGGAGCGCAGGATGACGGCGATGCCGCTGCTGTCCATAAACGACAGCCCGCCCAAATCCAGAATGGTCTTGGCCGGGAGGTTCTGCTCCATGAGCCGGTCCGCCTGCTCCATCAGTCCCCGGGCCTCATGGTGATCCAGGTCGCCCACCAGGGCGATGGTCAGGGTGCGGTCCTCCACCTTTGTTCTGATTTCCAACGCTTTACGCCCCCTCTTTGGTATCCATGAGAGCAGTATAGCCTGTCCGCCGACAGGAATCTGTCGAAAGGGCGGAGCTCCGGGAAGTTTTCCCACCCCGCCGGCCCGGTTGCATTCCGTCCGAGGGTGTGGTAGAATACCCCTCACCGAGGTGAAGAATATGAAACTGCTGCTGCACACCTGCTGCGCCCCCTGCAGCGTCTACTGCGTGGAGAGCCTTCGCGGCGAGGGCATCGAGCCGGTGAGCTTCTGGTACAACCCCAACATCCACCCCTATCAGGAGTACAAGGCCCGCCGGGACACCCTGAAGGACTACGCCGCGGCCATCGATCTCGCCCTCATCCTCCGGGAGGACTACGGCCTGCGGCCCTTTGTCCGGGCGGTGGCGGGGGACATCGACCACCGCTGCGCCTACTGCTACGCGGTGCGCATGGAGGAGACTGCCCGGTACGCCGCGGAACACGGCTTCACCCACATCTCCACCACATTGCTGGTGAGTCCCTACCAGAACCATGAGGGGATCGTGGCCGCCGCGGAGCGCTTCGCCGGGGCATACGGCGTCACCTTCCTCTACCGGGACTTCCGCCCCGGCTTCCGGGAGGGCCAGGCCAAGGCCCGGGCGCTGGGCCTCTACATGCAGAAGTACTGCGGCTGTATCTTCTCCGAGGAGGACCGCTATCAAAAACAGATCCGCCGGGACCGGGAGAACAGCCAGTAAACAGAGAGACAAAAGCCGGGCACAAAATTTTGTGCCCGGCTTTTGCAACCTTTCTCTCTCTTTTCCGTCTGTCAGGGTGAAAGCGCTTTCAAAGGAGTTGCTGTTTATGGAGGATCGGGACATCATCGCCCTGTACTTTGCCCGCGCGGAATCTGCCATCGCGGAGACGGCCGCAAAATATGGCGGCTACTGCCGCGCCATCGCCCAGCGCATTCTCCAAAGTCCGGAGGACACGGAGGAGTGTCTCAGCGACACCTGGCTGAGCGCCTGGAACGCCATCCCGCCCCAGGTGCCAAACTGCCTGCGCCTCTTTTTGGGCCGCATCGCCCGGAACCTGGCCCTGGACCGGTACGCCTATCGCCGGGCGGAGAAGCGCAGCGCCGACTTTGACGCGGTGCTGGAGGAGCTCTCCGAGTGCGTGGGCGGCGGCAGCGCGGAGGCGGACTTCGACGCCGCCCTCCTGGGGGAGGCCATCTCCCGGTATCTCTCCGCCCGCAAACGCGAGGCGCGGCAGGTGTTCCTCCGGCGCTACTGGTACGGCGACTCCATTCAGGAGATCGCGGCGTCGTTTCACTTTACCCAAGCCAAGGTAAAATCTATGCTGCACCGCACCCGGCAGGGGCTGCGGGCATTTCTCAGGGAGGAGGGGTTTTCCCTATGACAAAGGAGGACTTGTTCCGGGCCATCGGCTCGGTGGAGGACCAGCAGATCATGGAGGCGGAGACGCCGAAAGGGCGCCTGCGCCTCTGGCCCAGGGCCGCGGCCCTGGCGGCGTGCCTGGCTCTGATCGCGACTGCGGCACTGACGCTGCCCCGGCAGGCGGACAACACCGCCGACGCCGGCGCGGTGGATTCCAAACTGGACGGCAGCGAGTACTCCACCAGCGGCGACCGGCCGGGTAACATGATCCATGACCCGGACATAGGCGGGCCGGCGGCCTACTCCAAAAACGTGGACATCGGACAGCTGGACAGCCCGCCGCCAGCCTCCGACACGGGGATGGACATGTCCTCCTGCCTGGCCTGGCTGGAGCCGGAGGAGATCTTCGCCATGGACACCGCCATCTTCCGGGGCACGGTGACGGATTTGCAGTACTATGAGGTCACCGGCGGCTACCGTGCCTATTTCACCGTGGCCGCGGTGGAGGTCACAGACCCCATCCGGGGGGATGTGGAGGCCGGCGGCACCTGCCGCGTCTATCTCCCCTGCGCCCCGGGGATGAGCGTGTCCACCGCCGGAGCCCTGGAGGCGCTGGAGATCGGCAGTAAGGCCATCTTCATGCCCAGCATCGCCGCGGCGGACACCGGCGTCACCAGCGGCGACAGCTACTTCTGCTACGCCGACGTGGCGGACTTCTGGTTCGATGAGGGCGTCCGGTTCCTGTTCCTGGAGACGGAGGAGGGGCTCCGCTACGCCAGCGACGTCTATGACCTGGGCGTGGCGCCCAGCGAGGCCACCCTGGAGGACGCGGCGGCCTATATCCGCTCCATGCTCTCCCGCTCCGGGGACGGGTCGGAACCGGTGGAGGCCGGAGAGGCAGACGCGGCGGCTGCCCGGCCGGCGGTCCAGGAGGCCGCTTCTCCCCAGGGGGAGGCTGCCAGCGGGGAGATCGCCGTGGACCGGGGGGAGTGGCGTCCCCAGGAGGACTGGGGGCAGGAACTGCCCAACGCCGAGCCCCGGTGGGACGACAGCGGCGCCCTGGCGGAGGGACGACAGGCGGAGGCGGGCCTCTGCGACTACCCCAGGGCGGAGGACTTCTCTCCCGCTCCGGCGGATTCCCGGAGCTGAGATGTCCTAAAATACAGAGAGCGCCCCGGCGGGAAAATTCCCGCCGGGGCGCTCTTTTATGTTCTGTTGTCACTCGGCGCTGCCGAAGAAGCGGTCGTGCACCGCCTTCACCGCCCGGTCCGCATCCTCCTGGTCGATGAGGACGCTGACGCGGATTTCACTGGTGTTGATCATCTGGATGTTGATGTTGGCGTCGTACAGGGCCTCGAACATCTTGGCCGCCACGCCGGGCGTGGTCATGATGCCCGCGCCCACGATGGACACCTTGGCGATCTTGTCGTCCACGGTGATGTGGTCAAAGTGCAGGCTGTCCTTCACCGCCTCCAGGGCCTTCACCGCCTCGGGGACGCTGGCCTTGGGCAGGGTGAAGGAGATATCCTTGAACTCCTCCCGGCCGATGGACTGAATGATGGTATCCACGTTGATTTTGGCCTGGCCCAGGGTGGAGAACACCTTGAAGGCCACACCGGGGCTGTGCTGCAGCCCCACCAGGGCAATTCGGGCGATGCTGGTATCCTTCGCCACGCCGGCGATGTTGTTCTTTTCCATTTTCGCAACCTCCTTGACTTTTGTGCCGGGCTTGCGCTCCAGGCTGGACAGGACTTCCATGTTCACATTATACTTTTTCGCCAGCTCCACGCTGCGGTTGTGGAGCACCTGGGCCCCCTGGCTGGCCAGCTCCAGCATCTCGTCGTAGGTGATCTCCGACAGCTTCCGGGCATTTGGCACAATGCGGGGATCGGTGGTATAGACCCCGTCCACATCGGTATAGATCTGGCAGAGATCGGCGTTGAACGCGGCGGCCAGCGCCACAGCGCTGGTATCCGAGCCGCCCCGGCCCAAAGTGGTCACGTCGCCATAGCGGTTGACGCCCTGGAATCCCGCCACCAGCACCACCTTTTTCCGATCCAGCTCCGACTCGATGCGCTCGTGGTCGATACGCTTGATGCGGGCGTTGGAGTAGGTGCGGTCGGTCTGAATCCCCACCTGCCACGCCGCCAGGGACACGGCGGGAATCCCCATCTTCTCCAGAGCCATGGCGCACAGGGCAATGGAGATCTGCTCCCCGGTGGACAGGAGCATATCCATCTCCCGCTTGGAGGGGGTGTCGCTGATCTCGCGGGCCTTTTCAATCAGGTCGTCGGTGGTGTCGCCCTGGGCGGAGAGCACCACGATCACGTTGTTGCCGGCCCTATAGGTTTCGGCAATGATTCCCGCCACGTTCTGGATGCGCTGGGCATCCCGGACGGAGCTGCCGCCGAATTTCTGCACAATAAGTTTCATCCATTTACCCTCTTTCCTTCGTCTCGATCCATGGACGCCCCGGCCGGTCCGGCTGGGGTGCCCTTCACACCTATTATAGCACCCGGAGCATGGACACGGCACCCAGCTTTTCCGCCGCGGCCTTGGCCTCCTCCTCTGCCATAGCTCCGGTGATCACAGCGCCCTGGTCCAGCTCCTCCGCCTGGCCGCAGACGGTCCTGGCATCCTCCAGGGAGAAATCGCCCCGCAGGTACCACTTCATGGGGAGGGCAGAGGCCCGGACCAGCTCCGCCCCCTGGCTCCATCCCAGATCCCGGCGCTTCTCCCGATGCTGTACCGCGTCGATCACATCCCCCATAACAGCGGAGGCGGTGGGCAGGTCCCCGGCGCCCCGGCCGTAGAACATCACATCCCCCACGGCGTTGCCGCGGATCATGATGCCGTTGAACACATCATCCACTGTGGCGATGGGGCAGTCCTCCCTGACCAGGTGAGGCGCCACATAGGCCGCCTGCTTTCCGCCCTCCAGGCGCAGCGCCCGGCCCAGAAGCTTGACGCGATAGCCCGCCCGCGCGGCGATGTCCACATCCGTCAGATGGATGGCGCTGATGCCCTCCATGGTGATATCCGCGGGGGAAACCTCCTTCCCCCAGGCCAGGTCCGAGAGAATGCAGATCTTGCGTCCGGCGTCGATGCCCTCCACATCGGCGGTGGGGTCCTTTTCGGCATAGCCCTTGGCCTGGGCCTCCTTCAGCGCGTCGGCAAAGGAGATGCCGCCCTTCACCATGCGGGTGAGGATATAGTTGGTGGTGCCGTTGAGAATCCCGTAAATTTCCTCGATCTCGTTGCCCGCCAGACACTGGAACAGGGGACGCAGCACCGGGATACCCCCGCCCACACTGGCCTCGAAGAGGTAGTTGACGTTCTTCTCCCGGGCAATCTCCAGCAGCTCCCGGCCATGGGTGGCCACCAGCTCCTTGTTGGAGGTCACCACGTGCTTGCCTGCCAGCAGCGCGCGCCGGGTGAAGTCCAGGGCCACCTTGGCTCCGCCGATGGACTCCACCACCACCTCCACCTCGGGGTCGTTTTCAATAATGGAGAAATCCTTGATCATCCGGTCGGCATAGGGACTGCCGGCAAAATCCCGGACATCCAGAATATACTTGACGTAGATCTCCTCGCCCAGCCGCGCGGCGATGACGTCCCGGTTCATCCGGGCCACCTCCGCCACGCCGGCGCCAACGGTTCCAAACCCCATAATCGCAATCTTTGCCATACGTTCTCTTCTCCTTCTGTCTGTATGTGGTCGGCGGGCTCAGCCCGCCAGGATCTCAAAGCGCACTGTTCCGGGAGCGGCGGCGGCCTGGGCCATCAGCTCCTCCAGGGAGATGGTCATGTCGGAGGTTTCCGCCGACACCGTCACCGCCGCGCAGCCGTTGGTGGGAATGGACTGATTGATGGTCAGAATATTCGCCCCCGAGGCGGCAAAAATAGAGAGGATGTTGCTCAGGACGCCCGGGGTATCCTTCAGCATGGCGTAAAAGGTGATGATGTGTCCGGCCTTCATATTGTTAAAGGGCTGGACAGCGTCCTTGTACTTGTAAAAGGCGCTGCGGCTGATGCCTACCTTCCTGGTGGCGGCCCCCACTGTACCGGCCTCCCCGGTCTGGAGCATGCTCTTGGCCTCCGCCACTTTCACAAAGATTTCCGGCAGAGCGTCCGCCGACACAATATAAAACTTGGTCTTTCCGCTCATGTGTACACCTCCCGCGGGCATTTGTCCTTGTGTACACCAGTATAATACAGATGTCCGCCCCACGCAACCGTCAAACCAGACAGTTTTTTGCCGCTTTCAAAGGAGGGATTGCCCACATTGCACAACAAGCTGCCGCGCGCCGCCCTCCTTCTGGCCGGCGTCTATCTGGGGCTGCGGTTTTTACTGGTGCCGCTTCTGCCCTTTCTGATCGCCCTGGGGCTGTCGGTGCTGCTGGAGCCCTGGGTCCAGCGCTGCCGCAGGCGGCTGGGTCTGCGCCGGGACTTTACCGCCGCGGCGTTCACCACAATCCTGCTGCTCCTGCTGGGGGGCGGCATGTTTCTCCTGGCCGGAACGCTCCTGGAACAGGCCGCCTCCTGTCTGGATGCCCTGCCCCAGCTCCTCCACCGCCTGCCCCGCCTGCTGGATGGTCTGGAGGCCCGGTACGCCGGGCTCTACCGGGCCTGTCCGGCGGAGGTCCGCCTCTGGCTGGACGGGGCGCTGGAGAAGCTCGCGGAGGAGGGCCTGTCCCTGGTGAGCCACGCCTCCGGCGCCCTGCTGTCCGGGGCCTCGGGCCTGGTGGGAAAGCTCCCGGGCCTTTTGCTCTTCTGCGCCACCACGGTGCTGGCCGCCTATTTCACCGCCGTGTCCTATCCCAAGGTCGCCGCCTTTATCCGCCGCCAGATCCCCCGGCGCTGGCAGGGAACCCTCAGCGCCGCGGCCAGGACCCTGCGCAGCACCTTTTGGAAGTGGCTGAAGGCGGAGGCGCTTTTGTGCCTGGTCACCTTCTGCCTGCTGCTGGCGGGATTTCTCTACCTGCGCCTGGACTACGCGCTGCTCATGGCGGTGCTCTCCGCCGCCGTGGACGCCCTGCCGGTGCTGGGAGCGGGCACGGTCCTGATCCCCTGGGCCATCTATCACCTGCTGCTGGGGAGCTTTCCCCGGGGCGTCGCCCTCCTGGCGCTGTACGCCATCACCGTTCTGGTGCGCAGCCTCCTGGAGCCCCGGGTCATGGCCGCCCAGGCGGGACTCGCCCCCCTCTCCGCCCTGCTGGCCATGTACTTGGGATACAGTCTCTTCGGCGTATGGGGGATGCTGCTTCTGCCCATCCTGCTGCTCTTTGTCAAGCAGCTCCAGGATGGCGGGATCATCCGCCTATGGAAATAGCCCGCCCCTGCCAAAAAAGCGGCGGCCCGGTTGGACCGGGCCGCCGCTGATCTGCGCGATTGGGATGTCATCTGCCCAGCAGGCCGCTGAGCCAATCGTCCAGCCCGCCCGGCTCATCCGATTCCTCGGACTCATCGGGCTCCTCCTCGGGGTCCTCCCCCGTCTCCCCATCCGGGCCGGTGATGGGCCGGTCGGGATCGGTGGGGTCGTAGGTGGGATCGTCCTCATTCCCCCAGGGGAAGAGGGGATTGTCCGGATCAAACCACCCGCTGAAGGGGTCAGTGTGGACATCGCAGGTCCCCTTGGCCTGGAGCGCAGAGAGAATCTCATCGTCGTCCGGGGCCTCGATGGGCGTGCCGGTGACGATCTCCTCGCCGGTTTCCTCGTCCACGGTGATGGTGCTGCCCAGATACACCACCTGCCGCTCATAGGTGCTGACGGTCCTCGTCTCCCGGCAGTCTGCCGGGCAGTAAGGTCCGGCCAGCATCCCGCTCTCGGTGCAGATCTCCACGGTCTGGTGGGCGGCGCAGGTTGCCGTGGGCTCGGTGCCGGACACCACCAGCACACTCTGGGTGCTGGTACAGCTCTCCCCGGCCAGCAGGCCGCTGTCGGTGCAGGTGCGGACGCTGACCAGCCCCTCGGGCCGGTCAAAGAAGGCCTTGTCCTCCAGTCCCTCGTGGACCTGGCTCATGACCATGTACCACAGGTCCGCGGCGGGGTTGCCCTTGTTATAGCTGATGACCTCGTTGAACTCCGGGTAGCCCACCCAGACCGCCGCGCAGTAGTAGCCGGTATAGCCCACGAAGTAGCGATCGTAGTTGCTGCTGGTGGTACCGGTCTTGCCGGCCACGGTGATGCCGCTGATGCGGGCCTCGGTGCCGGTACCGCTGGTGACCACGCCCTTGAGCAGCTCATTCATCAGGTAGGCGGTCGTCTCCTCCATGGCCACCCAGGAGTCCTCCCCCTTGTTGTTGTCCAGGATGGTGACCTCGGCCCCATCCTGGATCTGGGTGACCTTGGTGTAGGTCTTGGGCCGGTTGTAGATCCCCCTGTTGGCGAAGGCGCTGAAGCCCGCGGCCATCTCCATGGTGGTGACGCCGTAGGTCAGGCCGCCCATGGCCATGGGGCCCTCGTCCATATCCGCGGGATTGAGCTGGAAGCCCAGGTTGTTGACCATGAAGTCATAGCCCACCGAGGCCCCCATCTCCCGCAGGATGCGGACGGTGACGGTGTTCTTGGACTGGCGCACCGCCTGGGTGATGGTCACCAGCCCATCGTACCGGTTGGGGGAGTTCCGGGGGTAGCCGGACGTCTCCTTGTCATTGAGGGAGACGGGGTAGTCGTCGTAGATACTGGCCATGGTGATAGCCCCGCTGTTCAGACCCGGGGCGTAAATGGACAAAGGCTTGATGGCCGACCCGCAGGGCCGCCGGGTGGCGGCAAAGCTCTGGACCCGGTTGCCGGTCTTCTCCCCGATCTTGCCCACTATGGCCTTGATC
The DNA here is from genome assembly GCA_944386965.1 of uncultured Oscillospiraceae bacterium. The sequence continues at coordinate 926 of CALXDE010000203.1, read as the reverse complement.
TCCCCGGTGTAGGGGTCCATGACCGTGATGCCCGACTGGAGCTGCTGGCCCTTGGGGGACTGGACATTCAGGTTGTTCACATCCTCGTAGACATCCTCGGCGATCTCCTGGATCTCCGGGTCCACGGTAGCGTAGATCCGGTAGCCGGCGCTGTAGATCAGATCCACCGCCGTCTCCTCGGTATAGCCGTACTCCTCCATCAGGTCGTCCTTCACGTCGGTGAACACCTGCTCGACGAACCAGGACCAGTACTGTCCATTGGAGCTGGCGCTGTCGGCCTCTCCGTCCTCGCCCTCCTGGGCTGCCGCCTCCTCTTCCGCTGTCTCGCCCTCCGTCTCCTCCTCGGTCGGACCGTAGAGGGCCTCGTACTCGTCGGTGCCGTAGAACACCAGCTTCTCCGCCACGGCCTGGTCGTACTCGGCCTGGGTGATGAGCTCCTGTTTGAGCATCTCGTAGAGGATGACCTCCTGGCGGTACTTGTTCCAGCCCACGGTGTCCTTGGTCACCAGCTCCTCCTCGCCGTCGGCGTTGGTGATATAGCGGGACACCTCGTTTTTGAACAGCGGGTCGTAGATGGACGGGTTGTTGGTGATGGCGATGATGCTGGCGCACTGGGCCAGGGTCAGGTCCTTGGCCTCCTTATTAAAGTAGGTCTTGGCCGCCGCGCCCAGCCCGTAAACCTGCCCGCCGAAGGTGATCTTGTTCAGGTAGGTTTCCATGATCTGCTCTTTGGTATAGTTCTTCTCCAGCTCCAGGGCCCGGAAGATCTCGGTGATTTTCCGCTTCACCGTGTTCTGGTTGTCCCCGGTGATGTTCTTCACCACCTGCTGGGTGATGGTGGACCCGCCGAAGGTGTTTTTCATGCCGAAGAACATGTAGACCACCGCGCCGCCGGTGCGCTTCCAGTCCACGCCGTGGTGGGTCTT
>CALXDE010000202.1 GCA_944386965.1 uncultured Oscillospiraceae bacterium | reverse complement strand
CGCCCCTCCGGCAGGGCCTGCCGGCAAAAAGCGCCCCCGCCGGTTCCGGCGGAAAAAAGCCCTTACCCCGCCGAACGGGTCACCTGTTTGACATCCGAGATGCCCCCCAGACGGTTCATCACCTGACTGAGCTGGGTGCTGTCGGAGACGTGGATGGTAATATAGAAGATGGCAAACCCGTCGGAGGTGGTGCGCACGTTCATATTGGACACCCCCACCTTGCAGGTGGAGAGAGCCGTGGAGATGTCCACCAGCAGGTTGTTGCGGTCCTTACAGACCACCTCCAGACTGGTGGCGTAGCTCATGTTCACGTCCTCGCCCCAGCTGACGTGAATCCACCGGCCGGGCTCCGCCTTCTGGTGGTGCTCGCTGGCGTTGGGGCAGTCCTTGCGGTGGACGGACACCCCGTACCCCCGGGTGATATAGCCGATGATCTCATCCCCGGGCACCGGGGTGCAGCACTTGGCAAACTTCACCAGGCAGTTGGAGAGGCCCTCCACGATGATGCCCTTCTCGCTCTTGGTGCGCGTCGGCTGCCTGCCGGGCTCCTTCTCCCCGGCGGCAATGCGGGCAGCCTCCGCCGCGGCCTTTTCGGCCCGGTTGTGGGCGGCCACCTCCTCCCGCACCCGGTGGACGGCCTTCTGGGCGGTGTAGCCGCCATAGCCGATGGCGGCGTAGAGCTCATCCAGGGTGTTGAAGCTGGTGGGCTTGAGCACCCGCTCCAGCACGTCCGGCGCCACCACGGCGCTCATGGGAATGCCCGCGTGCTTGAGCTCCGCCTCGAAGGAGGCCCGGCCGGTGGCGATGTTCTCGTCCAGCCGCTCCTTCTTGAACCACTGACGGATCTTGCTCCGGGCCTCGCTGGACTTGGCGATCTGCATCCAGTCCCGGCTGGGACCCTTGGCGCTCTTGGAGGTGTTGATCTCCACGATGTCCCCGTTGTGCAGGACGTAGTCGAAGCCCACGATCCGACCGTTGACCTTGGCGCCCACCATGGAGTTGCCGATGGCCGAGTGGATGGAGTAGGCAAAGTCGATGGGGGTAGCCCCGGCAGGCAGATTGATCACGTCCCCCCGGGGAGTAAAGACGAAGACCTCATCGTCGAACATGTCCACCTTCAGGCTGTGGATGAAGTCCTCGGCGTCGGCGTCCTCCTGGTTCTCCAAGAGGCGCCGAATCCACTCATAGGTGTGCTCCTTGTCGTCCTCCTGGATACCCTGCTTGTACTTCCAGTGGGCGGCCACGCCGTACTCGGCGATGGCGTGCATCTCATAGGTGCGGATCTGCACCTCAAAGGGGACGCCGTTGGACCCCACCACGGTGGTGTGGAGGGACTGGTACATGTTGGGCTTTGGGGTGGCGATATAGTCCTTGAACCGGCCCAGCACAGGCTTGTAGAGGTCATGGATAGCCCCCAGGACGTTGTAGCAGTCGGCCACGGTGTTCACCAGCACCCGGAAGGCAAACAGGTCGTAAACCTCGTCCAGGGTCTTGTCCTGAAGGTACATCTTCCGGTAGATGCTGTAGGGGTGCTTGACCCGGCCGTAGACATTGCTTTCGATGTGCAGCTCCTGGAGCTTGCGCTCGATCTCTCCCTGGACCTGGTCCATGAAGTCCATGTACTCCTCGCTCTTGGCGGCCACGGCCTTGGTGATCTCGTCGTAGCCGATGGGGTCCAGGTACTTCAGCGACAGGTCCTCCAGCTCCCACTTGATCTTCTGCATGCCCAAGCGGTGGGCGATGGGGGCGTAAATCTCCATCGTCTCAAAGGCCTTTTTCCGCTGCTTCTCCGGGGTCTGGTACTCCATGGTGCGCATGTTGTGGAGCCGGTCGGCGATCTTGATGAGGATGACCCGGATGTCCCGGCTCATGGCGAAGAGCATCTTCCGGAGGTTCTCCATCTGCTCCTCTTCCATGGTGGAGTACTGCACCCGCGTCAGCTTGGTGACCCCGTCCACCAGATCCGCCACCGTCACGCCGAAGCGCTTGGCGATGTCGTCATAGGTGGAGTCGGTGTCCTCGATGCAGTCGTGGAGCAGGGCGGCCTGGATGGACTCGCTGTCCAGGCGCATCTCGGCGATGATCTGGGCCACGTTGATGGGGTGGGTGATGTAGGGCGTCCCGTCCCGGCGCAGCTGGTTGCCGTGGTGTTCCCGGGCGTAGGCAAAGGCCGCCCGAATCTGGGCGAAGTCCGCGGAGATGTTGTACCCCCGTATGGTTTTTTCCAGGTGTTCGTACCGCTCCTCTACGGTTGCCATGTCACACCCCTCCTTTCTCTTGTAAACCAAGTGTCCGGCGCAGCTGCCGGATATAACAGCTCTCCTCCAGGTCCACCTTCTCATGGACCGCCAGGGAGACACTCAGGCGGTCCTCCCCGGCCTCCAGAACAACCAGGCCCCGCTCGGCAAACACCAGCAGGCCCGTCAGCGTGCGCAGAAAGGGCTCCGCCCCGCCCATGGCCCCGGACAGCCGGCGCAGGGTGGGCAGCTTCTCCACCCAGGCCGTTCCCCCGCCGCCGGTCAGGCGGCTGAGGGCCTGCCACAGGCGCACCAGCTGTTCCCGGCCCGGCAGAAGCCGGGCCGCCTCCTGGGGTGTGACGCTCTCCCCCGCCCGCAGGCGCTCGGCCAGCTCCAGGCAGGTGCGCTCTCTGGCGCTGGGGGCGGCGCTGCCCCGCAGGTCGATCATCTGCAGCTGCACCGAGCGGCTGCCCCGAAACTCGTTGATCTGGAGATAGAAGGCGGCGTCCACCCGGTCCCCCACCTCCAGGCCGCAGTCCTCCCGGGTGGCGGAGAAATAGATGGCGTCAAAGGCGTGCTTGCCCCGGCTCAGCCGCAGCTTCAGGTGCCGGTTCTGACCCACGCCCTGCATGGACTCGATCTTGGCGCCCAGGAAGCAGAACACCGGGCGGTTGTTGCCCGCGCCATAGGGCTCCAGCAGCCGCAGGGCCCCCACCTCATCCAGCGTGACGAGGTCCGGCCGGCGCAGCACCACATCCACCTCCAGGGAGGGGACCGGCGCCGCCCCGCCCAGAAACGCGCTGGCGCAGCGGTTGATGCGCCGGCGGAAGGCGGGGATGTTCTCCTCCCGGATGGTAAAGCCGGCGGCCAGCTCGTGGCCGCCGAATCCCTCCAGCAGATCCGCGCAGGACTCCAGGGCCGCGAAGAGATTGAACCCCCCGTAACTGCGGCAGGAGCACTTGCCAAGGCCCTCGCTGAGATGGATCATAAAGCTGGGGCAGGAGTACTTCTCCGCCAGGCGGGAGGCCACGATGCCCACCACCCCCTGGTGCCACTCCTCACTGGAGAGGACCAGGGCGCTGCGCTCACTCTCCGGAATGGCCTCGATCTGCTCCACAGCCTGGGCAAAGATCTCCTGCTCCACCAGCTGCCGCTCCCGGTTGAGCTGGCACAGCTGTCGGGCCAGTTTCTCCGCCTGGGCGCTGTCGTCGGTGAGCAGCAGGTCCGCCGCCAGCTCCGCCTCTCCCATGCGCCCGGCGGCGTTGATCCGGGGGGCCAGGACAAAGCCGATCTGGATGGAGGTGATCTCCTTGTCCATCAGGCCCGTCTCCTTCAGCAGGGCCTGGAGGCCCAAAAAGTCGCTGCCGCGGATGGCCTTGAGCCCCCGCTGCACGATGGTGCGGTTCTCATCGCTCATCTGCATCACATCCGCCACCGTGCCGATGGCGGCCAGGGTGCAGTAGCGGGCGAAGAGCTTGTCCTCCTGGCTCTCGCCCCCCAGGGCCAGCGCCAGCTTCAGCGCCACGCCCACCCCGGCCAGATGCTTGAAGGGGTAGGGGCAGTCGCTCCGGTGGGGGTCCACCACGGCCACAGCGTCAGGCAGCACGTCCTTGCACTCGTGGTGGTCGGTGATGATGAGGTCCAGGCCCAGGGATTTGGCAAACTCCGCCTCCTCCACACCGGTGATGCCGCAGTCCACCGTAATAAGGAGATCCACCCCCACCTCCTGGCGCAGGTGGCGCATGGGCTCCTGGCCCAGGCCGTAGCCATCCTCCACCCGGCGTGGAATGTACTTGACACAGTCCGCCCCCCGGCTGCGGAGATAGTCCACCAGCAGCACCGTGGCGGTGATGCCGTCCACGTCGTAGTCTCCGAAGACGGCGATCTTCTCGCCGCCGGCAATGGCGGCGTTGATCCGCTCCACCGCCTTGTCCATATCCTTCATGAGGAACGGGGAGTAGCTCAGGCGCGTCTCCCGCTCCAGAAAGCTGTTGGCCGCCTCCACGGTGGTAATCCCCCGGGCGGCCAGCACAGAGGAAACCAGATAGGGATAGCCCGCATCCATCAGCTGCTCCACGGCGTGTCTGTCGCAGGGACTGCAGATCCAGCGCTCGTATTTCAAAGGCCATCCCCTCCTTTCCTAGGCATACTTATTTAGCTTATTATAGCAAAGATATGTCCGAAGGACAATAGGGTTTTCTGACGCAGGAAGAGGGCGCACGGCTGATTCGTGCGCCCTCTTCTCAAACATGTGGATACCTTTCCGCAGCCAGGCAAAGGGCGGTCCCGCCCCCTCAGGGGGCAATTTCCCCGCCAGCCTTGGCCGAATGGGGCAGGGGAAAGCCGGACGGTGAAAGCCCGGCCTTACCGCCCCAGCTTAGCTCTCAACTCCGCGCCCATCTCCTCATATCCGGGCTTGCCCAGGAGGGCAAACATGTTCTTCTTGTAGGCTTCCACCCCCGGCTGGTCGAAGGGGTTGACCCCCAGCAGGTACCCGCTCAGACCGCAGGCGTACTCAAAGAAGTAGATGAGCTCCCCCAGTGTAAAGGCGTTCTTCTTTCCGGCATGGAGCACCACATTGGGGACTCCGCCCTCCACGTGGGCCAGGAGGGTGCCGTCCATGGCCTGGGTAGCGATGTAATCCATATCCTTCCCGGCCAGGAAGTTGAGCCCATCGCCGTCAGCGGCGTCAAAGGGCACCTTCATCTCATAATCGGACTGCCCGAAGCGGACAATTGTCTCAAAGAGGTGCCGCTCCCCCTGCTGGATGTACTGGCCCATGGAGTGGAGATCCGCGGTGAACTCCACGCTGGCGGGGAAGAGCCCCTTGTGCTCCTTGCCCTCGCTCTCACCATAGAGCTGCTTCCACCACTCGCACATGAAGCGGAAGGCGGGCTCATAGGCCCCTAGGATCTCGATCTTCTTGCCCGCGCGGTAGAGGCCTGTCCGGGCAGCGGCGTACTGCCAGGCGGGATTCTTCTCCAGGTCCGCCGCCCGGCACGTCTCCATCATCTCCCCCGCCCCGGCCATGAGGCTCGTGATATCCACGCCGGTCACCGCAATGGGCAGCAGACCCACGGCGGTAAGGACACTATAGCGTCCGCCCACGTCGTCGGGCACCACGAAGGTTTCATACCCCTCGCTGTCGGCCAGGTGCTTCAGGGCCCCCTTGGCCTTGTCAGTGGTGGCATAGATGCGCTTGGCCGCCTCGGCCTTGCCGTACTTCTTCTCCAGCATCTCCTTGAAGAACCGGAAGGCCACGGCGGGCTCGGTGGTGGTGCCGGACTTGGAGATGACGTTGACGGAGAAGTCCTCGTCCCCGATGAGCTCCACGATCTCGTGGAGGGTATCGCTGGACAGGCCGTTGCCCACAAAATAGATGTTGGGCGTGTTCTTCTTTTTCAGGTTGTAGTTGGGAGAGCACAGGAACTCAACGACGCCCCGGGCCCCCAGATAAGACCCGCCGATGCCGATGACCACCAGGGCCTTGCTGTCACTCTGGATCTTCCGGGCCGCGGCCTGGATGCGGGCAAACTCGTCCCGGTCATAGTCCCGGGGCAGATTCACCCAGCCCACAAAGTCATTGCCCTTGCCGCTGGCCTCCTGAAGCCAGGCGTGGGCCTGGGAGAGCTCGCCGGAGAGGGCCGCGCTGTTTTCATACGCCTTGGAAACATCTACACGGATCATACTCATATCCTCCTGTAATCTAACAGTTTAGGGAAGGCTCTGCTTTACTGAAAAAAAGTATAACACAGCTCTCCGTGAGGATACAAGAGGGAAATGGAAACCGGACGGGGAAATCCCCGCCCTCAGTCCCGGAATGGCGCCAGGCAGAAGGCCATTTTCAAAAATCTGGCCAGAATTTCCCAGTAGCCCAGCCGTTCCACCGTCTCTCCGGCCACAATGGGGATGGCCGCCGCCTGTTTTCCGCCGGCGGTGACCAGGAGCGTCCCCACCTCGTCTCCGGCTTCCACCGGGGCCTCCAGCGTCTCGGAAACCCGGATCTCCTGCTTCAGCTCCGCCGCGTCGGCCTTGGCCAGGAGCAGCTCGCCGCCCTCCCCCAGCACCGGCTGGACCCAGGCGGCAGCGCCCAGGGTCACTGGAATGGGCGCGAGCACCTGCTCCGGAGTGACATCCACCAGGGTATAGGTGGAGAAGCCATAGTTCAGCAGAGCCTGGGCGCCGGAGAAGCGCGCTTCGGAGGTAGGCGCCTTCAAAAGAACGGCGATGAGCTCCATCCCCTCCCGCTCCGCCGTGGCCGAGAGGCAGTAGCCCGCCGCGTCGGTGCTGCCGGTCTTCAGGCCTGTGGTCCCCTCATAATAGCGCACCAGGCGGTTGGTGTTGGAGAGGGTAAACGCCCCATCCCGGAGGGTATCCATCCAGATGGTGGTGAACTGCCGGATATCCGGGTGATGAAGAATCAGCTCCCGGCTCATCAGGGCGATGTCATAGGCGCTGGTGACGTGGCCCTCCGCCGGCAGGCCCGTGGGGTTGACGAAGTGGGTGTCGTTCATCCCCAGCTCCGCCGCCCGCGCATTCATCCGCTCCACGAAGGCCTGGCAGCTTCCGGCCAGGTGCTCCCCCAGGGCCACGGAGCAGTCGTTGGCGCTGGCCACGCACACGGCCTTGAGCATATCCCGGACCGTCATCTGCTCGTTCTCTTTCAGCCAGATCTGGGACCCGCCCATGGAGCAGGCGTAAGCCGAGGCGGTGACCAGATCATCATAGGCCAGCGCGCCGGAATCGATGGCCTCCATCACCAGCAGGATGGTCATAATCTTGGTGACGCTGGCCGGCTCCAGCCGCTCGTGCTCATTTTCCGCGTACAGCACCTGGCCGGTGGCCTTCTCCATCAGAATGCAGCTCTCCGCCTCCACCACCGGCCCCTCCCCCCGCACCGGTACCGCCAGCAGGCTGAGCACCCCCAGGATCGCAAGGATTCGCTTCATCTTCCACGCCCCTCTTTCTGTGGTCTTGCCGCCATTGTATGCGCGGGAAGAAAAAATCATGTCCGAAGCCGCAATTTATCATTGCAAATCCCGGAGAGCTGTGGTATACTAACTTCTGCTATGCGGGGTTAGTACATCGGTAGTGCGTCGGCTTCCCAAGCCGAATAGGCGGGTTCGACTCCCGTACCCCGCTCCAGCTCGTCGCAAGCGTCATATCGCTTGCGACGAGCTTTTTCATTTCATTGCAAAGCTCATCGCGCGCTCATTCCGCTGCTCCTCGCTTCCAAACCGCAACCGTTTCGCTGGGTTGCGGTTTGGTGCCGCC
>CALXDE010000201.1 GCA_944386965.1 uncultured Oscillospiraceae bacterium | reverse complement strand
GTGGTCAAATCGTAGTCAACGGCGGTGCTCTCTCGCCGCTCCGCGACTGCAATCCCAACTGCCGCAGGGCTTTGCGCCTGATCTCAACCGGAAAGGCCTGAAATGTCGGAGTCTAACGCTCTATCCAACTGAGCTACGGGCGCATAGAACAATTCTGCGGTCCTGCCAGAACCAGCTAAAATAGTATAGCAAAAATTTTCAAATCTGTAAAGAGAAAAATTTCAAAAACAGAAATTTTTTTAGAGACGCCTTGGCGCGCAGATCTCCCCATTGCGGAATTTCCCGCCATGGGGTACAATGATCAGGCAATACCTCTCTCCCGGGGCTGAGGGAGAAAAATGGAAGAACAGGAGCCAATGCGATGATGATTCGAGATTTTCGTGACAAAAAGCCCAGCATCCACCCCAGCGTCCGGGCCGCGGAGGACGCTGTTGTCCTGGGAGACGTGACACTGGAGCGGGATGTGACCCTCTGGTATCACTGCACCCTGCGGGGGGATGTGGACGCCATTGCCGTGGGAGCGGGCAGCAACATTCAGGATGGCTGTGTGGTCCACTGCGGTGTCGGCCATCCCACCCGCATTGGCAGAGATGTTGTAGTGGGGCACAACGCCATTGTCCACGGCTGTACGATCGAGGACGGATGTCTCATCGGCATGGGCGCCACGGTCCTGGATGGGGCTGTTGTCGGGGCGGGGTCCCTGGTGGGGGCCGGCGCGCTGGTGACAGGCGGGAAGATCATTCCGCCGGGCAGCCTGGTCATGGGAGTTCCGGGCAAGGTGGTCCGCAGTTTGACGGAGCGGGAGCGCCAGGAAATTCTGGAGGACGCCGCCGACTATGTAAAGGCCGGCCGGGAGGAGCTGCCCCCGGCCCAGCGGGAGGAGATGTGAAAAACGGGGCGCCGCCGCAATCTTTCCGCCGCAACGCCGGCTCCTCCCCGCGGCCCGGATGGCTTTGCGCCGCAGACGGAGCGGACCTCCGGCGGACAGGGGAGCGAGTCTGCCGCCGGGGCTGGTGGAGAAGGGACGGCTTGGCATAGCGGCACAGGGCCGGCGGAATATTCCGCCGGCCCTGTGCCGCTACGCGCTGTGTACCGGAAGCTGGAGAACCTGAACGGCCTCCAGAGCCTCCGCCTCGTCGGGATCATGGGTCACCAGGAGCACCGTTCGCCCCTGGCACCGGCGGCGGGTATCCTCCAGGACCAGGGCCTTCGTCTCCGCGTCCAGCCCCTTGAAGGGCTCGTCCAGGAACAGCACGTCCCACCGGGCCAGCAGGGCCCGGAGGATCGCCACCCGGCGGCGCATTCCGCCGGAGAACTCCGCCACCCTCTGATCACCGCAGCCGGCAAGTCCAACCGCTGAAAGAGCCGCCTCCACCTCCCCGGCCGAGAGGGCAGGGTTCACCAGGCGGATGTTGGCCGCGGCGCTGAGGGCCTCACACAGCCGGTCCTCCTGAAACACGGCGCTCTGCCGGAGGCCCGCAAGGCCCTCCACCGTGCCGCTGTCCGCCGCCTCCAATCCCATGAGGACGCGCAGCAGCGTGGTTTTGCCGCCCCCTGAGGGCGCCATCACCGCAGTGACAGCACCGATGGGGAAGCGGGCGGAGAAATCCCGGAGGACGACCTTGCTTCCAAAGGACTTGTAAAGGTGTTTTACTTCAATGGCGTTCACGGCGATCACATCCTCTCCAGACGTCGCCCCGTCCAGTCCAGCAGGGTCAGAAAGAGCTTCTCAAACCCCAGGCTCACCAGAATGATGACCACCGTCCAGGCCAGAAGGTCCGGGGTGTTGAGGTAGATCTTGGCCTGCTGAAGCTGTTCGCCGATGGAGCCCTCGGGCATGCCGATGACCTCGGCGGCCACCCCGGCCTTCCAGCTCAGACCCACCGCCACGGCGCAGGCGGAGCGGAAATAGGGCAGCACCTGAGGCAGATAGAGGTAGCGCACCGCCCGCCGGGCCGGGAGCTGAAAGACCTGGGCCACCTCCCGGAGGTCCCGGCCCATCTCCCGGATGCCGGTGAGCACATTGGTATAGAGCACCGGCAGCACGATGAGAAAGGAGATGAGGATGGCAAGATACCGGGAGGAAAAGAGCAGCAGAGCCAGAATGATGAAGGACGCCACCGGAACGGACTTCACCGAGAGCATCAGGGGCTCCAGCAGTTCCCGAACCCGGGAGAATCCAGCGGCCAGCACGGCCAGGGCCGTGCCCAGGATCATGGCCAGGAGGAAGCCGCCACCGATGCGCAGCAGGGAGGAGGCAATGGAGCCCCAGAAGGATGGCTCCAGAGCCAGCTGGCCCAGCCGGAGCAGGACCCGCACCGGGGACACCAGAAACAGCTCCTGGTGGAGGACCATACTGGCAATCTGCCACACCGCCAGCCAGAATACCACCGCCCACAGGCGGATGGGGCCCGGCCGCCTCATGTCAGCGGCTGTAGTAGAAGCCCTCATCCGGCAGGGCGCCGCCCACGGACTGGGGATTCTGCTCAAAGAGCACCGAGAGGTAGCCGGAGAGCTTCTCCTGCATCTCCCCACCCTCGATAAAGGTGATGTTGCACGCCGGCAGGGCCTTCTCCGCCACCTGGGCGGGAACGATGTCATACTGTCCCACCAGCTGGGCAGCCCCGGCGGTATCGCTGGTCACATAGTCCACGGATGCCTTATAGTGGTCCAGAAAGGCGGATACCGCCTCCGGGTGCTGCTCCACAAACGCCGTCCGGGCCACCACCACACCGGTGACCATGGTGGAAGGGGCGTCGCTGCCGGACTGGCAATTGTCCCACTCCTCCGTCAGGTCCAGGGCCACCCGGATGTCGGGGCTCTGGGTCTGGGCGGTGGTGACAAAGGGCTGGGGCAGCATGGCGATGGCGTTTTCATCGGCCAGCAGGGCGGAGAGGCACT
>CALXDE010000200.1 GCA_944386965.1 uncultured Oscillospiraceae bacterium | reverse complement strand
AGCCCCACTCCTACCGGGAGCTGCCTCTGCGGGTGGGTGAGATCGGCCTGGTCCACCGCCACGAGCTGTCCGGCGCCCTCCACGGCCTGTTCCGGGTGCGCTGCTTCAGCCAGGATGACGCCCATGTGTTCATGACCCGGGAGCAGATGAAGGACGTGATCCAGGAGACGGTGCGCCTGTTTGACGAGGTGTACTCCACCTTCGGGCTGAGCTATACCATCGAGCTGTCCACCATGCCGGAAGACCACATTGGCACTGTGGAGGAGTGGGAGCACAACCAGGACATTTTAAAAAACGCCATCACCGACATGGGCAAGGACTTTGTCATCAACGAGGGAGACGGCGCCTTCTACGGGCCCAAGCTGGACTTCCATCTGGCCGACTCCCTGGGCCGCACCTGGCAGTGCGGCACCATCCAGCTGGACAGCCAGCTGCCCGAGCGCTTCGAGCTGGAGTACATCGGCGAGGATGGCCAGAAGCACCGCCCCGTCATGATCCACCGGGTGGTGCTGGGCTCCATTGAGCGCTTCATCGGCGTCATCACCGAGCACTTTGCCGGCGCCTTCCCCGCCTGGCTCTCCCCTGTCCAGGTGAAGGTGCTGCCCGTTACCGACCGGGCGGCGGACTACGCCGGAGAGGTCGCCGCCAAGCTGGACAGCCTGGGCTTCCGGGTGGAGGTGGACGGCCGCAGCGAAAAGATCGGCAAGAAGATCCGGGAGGCCACCCTGGAGAAGATCCCCTATATGCTGGTGGTGGGGGACCGGGATATGGAGAACGGCACCGTCTCTCCCCGTCACCGCACCGGCGAGGACCTGGGCGCCATGTCTCTGAACGATTTTGCCGCCCTTCTGCGGGAAGAAGTGAATACCCGGGCCATCAAGTGACGCGGCCCGCTGCCCGGGAGAGCGCTCTGTCGAAAAAGACAGGGCGCTTTCCTTTTTCAACGGCGGCTTCTGTGCAGAATCCACAACCGTGGGGAGGCCGCATGCGCCATATTTGCCGAATCCTATGAATAATTGCAGGATTTTGAAGGATGACTTGCAGAATCGCCAAACCGTTGTTTTTCTGCGCAGTTCAAAAAGGTTCCATTTTGTCTTTCTGTTTCCTTACGTTTTTGCGTATTCCGCGAATAATCGTCTCGTTTTATGAGAGGTGCTTGAAATCCTCCGAATACCGCTTGTCTCCAAAACGCATAATCTGTAAATTTACACTTGCAAATTTTGCATATCTGCGGTATGATAACCCCATAGTCCCTCGGGACATCACCTGTGATAAAGGAGAGATTTGGAATGAAACGGTTTCTTGCGATGCTGATGGCCCTGGCCATGGTCCTGTCTCTGGCCGCCTGCGGCAATACCAGCGGCGACAACACCAGCGGCAATACCAGCGGCGGCGACACCGCCGACTCCGGCGGCACCGGCGGCGGCTCCGGCGTGGAGCTGACTTTCGGCACCGGCGGCGATCAGGGCACCTACTACGGGTTCGGAAACGTCCTGGCCCAGCGCATCACCAGCGATACCGACACCGCCGTCACCGCCGTGGTGTCCGGCGGCTCTCAGGACAACATCGAGCAGATGGACATGGGCATGTACCAGATGGGCTTTGTCCAGTCCGACGTGATGAGCTACGCCTACGAGGGCACCAACCTCTTTGACGGCGCGGCCATCACCAACTTCTCCACCGTGGCCGCCCTGTACCTGGAGCAGGTGCAGATCGTCACGCTGGACCCGGAGATCAAGAGCGTTGCCGATCTGGAGGGCAAGCGGGTTTCCATCGGCGCCTCCGGCTCCGGCGTGTACTATAACGCCATTGACGTACTGGGGGCCTACGGCCTCACCGAGGCGGACATCACCCCCACCTTCCAGAGCTTCGGCGAGAGCGTGGACGCCCTGCAGGACGGCAAAATCGACGCGGCCTTTGTGGTGGCCGGCGCCCCCACGGTGGCTGTGACCACCCTGGCCGCCTCCCAGGATGTGTATCTGGTGAGCCTGGACGCTGAGCACATCGCCGCGCTGCGGGAGACGTCCCCCTACTATACGGAGTACACCATCACCGCCGACGTCTACGGCACCGCCGGGGACTGCACCACCGTGGCCATCGGCGCGGTGATCATCGCCCGGGACGATGTCAGCGAGGATGACGTGTACAACGTCGTCTCCACCATCTTCGAGAACGCCGAGTCCATCGCCGAGGCCCACGACAAGGGCAATGAGCTGGATCTGGAGTTCGCCACCTCCATCACCAACATCCCCTATCACCCCGGCGCGGCCAAGTACTTCGCCGAGAAGGGCATCGAAGTTCCCACCAAATAATCCGTCCGGCCCCTTCAGACAGGCCAGCGAAACTACGGCGGAGCAGTCCGCCGTAGTTTCCTTGCTGAGAAGCGGAGCGCCGGAACCACATTCCAAGGAGAGGGAGAGCCAATGAGTTTGTTCAAAAAGAGAGAGAAAGAGACGCCGCCTCCGGCAGAGGAGATCCACGACACCTCCTACGGTACGATGGAGGACGTGGAGGCGGTGATGAAGCGGTACGACCGGGAATCCAACACCCGCGTCTGGGAAGGGACTCCCAAGCTGATCATCTGCGCCGTCATGGCCCTGTTCGCGGTGTACTGCATCATCGACGCGGTGCTCCTCACCACCCTGCCTGAGCGCCGGTACGCCATCTTTCTGGGCGTGATCCTGCTGCTGGGGTTTTTGACCTTCCCCGTCCGGAAGGGCTACACCCGGGTCAACTATGTCCCGTGGTATGACATCGTGCTGCTGATCGTCGGGCCGGGCGCCTGCTTTTTCTATGCTGTCAACGCTATGGACGTCATCCGTCTGTCCGCCCGGATCATGCAGGAACCCCTGTATATGGTCATTGGCCTCATCGGCATTCTGGCCCTGGCGGAGCTGTGCCGGCGGTGCGTGGGCCTGCCCATCCTGTGCGTGGCCGGGGTGCTGCTGATTTACACCTTCTCCACCGGACGCGACCTGGTGACGGTGATCCGCACGCTGTTCTACACCACCAACGGCATCTTCTCCAACCCCCTGCAGGTGTGCGTGAAGTACATCGCCGTGTTCATCATCTTCGGCGCCTTCCTGGAGCGCAGCGGCGTGGCGGACTTTTTCATCCGCTTTGCCAACTGCGCCGTGGGCCGCTACTCCGGCGGTCCGGCCAAGGTGGCCGTTATCGCCAGCGCCCTGGAGGGCATGGCCTCCGGCTCCTCCGTGGCCAACACCGTGGGTTCCGGGTCCATCACCATCCCCATGATGAAGCGCATGGGCTACAAGGGGGAGTTTGCCGGCGCGGTGGAGGCGGCGGCCTCCACCGGCGGACAGATCATGCCCCCCATCATGGGCGCCGCCGCCTTCCTGATGGCGGAGTTCACCGGTGTGCCCTACGGGGAGATCGCTGTCAAGGCCATCCTGCCGGCCATCCTGTACTTCACCGGCATCTACATCGCCGTCCATCTGGAGGCCAAGAAGCTGGGGCTCCAGGGCATCCCCCGGGAGGAGCTGCCCCGGGCCAGGACCCTTGTCAAGGACATCTACCTGCTCGCGCCCCTGGTGGTGCTGGTCTACCTGGTGGGAAGCAACACCCGCACCATGGCCTACAGCGCGTCGCTGTCCATCGTGGTGGCCATCATCGTGGGCATCATCAGCCGCATCTTTGCCTATGTGCCCGCCCGGAAAGAGGGGCGGAAGCTCACCGCTGAGGACCCCGGCCTGACGCTGGGCAAGCTGATCGGCGCCCTGGAGGGCGGCGCAAGGGGCTCCATCACCGTGGCTGTGGCCTGCGGCATGGCGGGCATCATCTCCGGATGCATCTCGGTGACGGGGCTGGCCTCCAAGCTGCTGGGGGCCATCGTGGCCATGTCCGGCGGCCGGGTGTTCGTGGCGCTGATCCTCACCATGCTCTGTTGTATCGTGCTGGGCATGGGCGTGCCCACCACCGCCAACTACTGCATCATGGCCTCCACCTGCGCCCCCATCCTGGTGGCTGTGGGGGTGAACCGGCTCGCCGCTCACTTCTTTGTGTTCTACTTCGGCATCGTGGCGGATATTACGCCCCCGGTGGCCCTGGCCGCCTACGCCGGCGCCGCCATCGCCAAGGCAAACCCCATGAAGACCGGCCTCAACGCCACGAAGCTGGCCATCGCCGCCTTTGTGGTGCCCTATGTCTTTGCCCTGAGCCCCCAGATGCTCTTTATTGATGTTACCAGCGTCTTCCAGGTCGTCCAGATCTGCATTACCGCGATCCTGGGCATCTTCGGCGTGGGCGTGGCCATGAACGGCTTCCTGTTCCGCCAGATCAACCCGGTGGTCCGGGCTCTGTTCCTGGCCGGCGGACTGTGCATGCTGGTGCCCGAGAGCATCAGCGACGTGGTGGGCATTGTGCTGGTGGCGGCGCTGTGCGTCTATCAGTACCTGGGCGCCAAGCGCGCCGGTTCGGCGAAAGCCTGAATCCCCCTGCCTTGATGAAAGAAGGAGCCTGCCGCGGCGTTTGCGGCAGGCTCCTTTCGCGCAACGCCGGCGCGTCTCCGGCATAGGATGGAAAAAAACCATGGGAGGTTTCCTATGCCCCTTCTCTATCTCAGCCCCTCCACCCAGGAGGGCAACGCCTATGTCACCGGCACCGGCAGCGAGGAGTTCTGGATGAACCGCCTGGCCGACGCCATGGTGCCCTATCTGCTCTCCTGCGGCATCCAGTACCGGCGCAACACACCGGACATGACGGCGGCCAGCTCCATCCGCCAGGCCAACCAGGGCTGGTACGACCTCTATCTGGCCCTCCACTCCAACGCTGCCGCCCCGGAGAACTACGGCAATGTCCGCGGCGTCATCGCCTTCTACTACCCCACCAGCACCCAGGGACAGCGGGCGGCGGACATCTTCGCCGGCAATCTGAAGGTCATCTACCCCCTGCCCAACCTGGTCACCACCAGCGCCACCACCCGCCTGGGGGAGGTCCGGGACCCGAAGTTCCCCTCGGTGCTCCTGGAGCTGGGGTATCACGACAATGTCAGCGACGCGCTGTGGGTGGAGGGGAACCTGCCCCAGATCGCCCAGAACCTGTCGCTGAGCCTGACGGAGTACTTCGGCATCCCGTTTATCTGGCCCATCGCCCCCTATGACGCCACGGTGACCGTAGGCAGCGGAACGCTGAATCTCCGCGGCCGCCCCACCCAGTCCGCCCCGGTCATCGCGAGCCTGCCCAACGGGGCTGCCGTCCGGGTTTACGGCAACTGGGAGGGCTGGTCCGTGGTCCACTACGAGAATCTCGTGGGCTATGCCGCCGCCCAATACCTGCAATAGCGGCCAAGCGCAGAAAAAGAGGACGCCGGCGCGTCCTCTTTTTCTGTACTCAGCGGATGAAGTTGGTGCGGTTCCCGCTCTCCGCCTGGGGCAGCAGGATGCCCTGCGCCCTTCCGGCCTGGATGCATTTGAGAAGCCAGGCCATGTTCCGGGCGGCGTTGCGCATGGTCTGGAGGCCCTCGGCGTCCTGGAGGACCTCCTCCGGCGTGTTGCCGTGGACCATGGGCCAGTAGGTGGAGGACACCACGGGCATCTGGTTGATGGTCAAGTGCTTCATCACCGCGTCCAGGGAGGCGGTGGTGCCGGCCCGGCGGGCAGAAACCACGGCGAAGCCGGGCTTGTGGGCAAAGGCGGCCCCGCCGGCATAGAAGGCCCGGTCCAGCGCGCTCAGGAGCCGGCCGCTGGGGTGGGCATAATACACCGGGGTGCCGAAGACGAAGCCGTCGGCCGTCTGGGCCTTTTCAATGAGCGCGTTGATGCCGTCGTCGGGAAAGACACACCGGCCCTTCCCCTTGCAGCCGCCGCAGGCGGTGCAGTCCCCGATGGGGGCGGCGCCCAGATGGAGAATCTCCGCGGTGATCCCCTCCGCCTCCAGGGTGTCGGCCACCTGGCGCAGAGCGGTGTAGGTGCAGCCCGCGGGGCGGCTGCTGCCGTTGATGAGCAGTACATGCATCGATGGATTCCTCCTCATTGCCGATTTTTCTATTACAGTATAACAGACCGTCCGGGACATTTCCAGCAGAAATCAGCCGCCGCCGGGACGCGGCGCCAGGGGATTCTATTTATTTTTTTCCAGAAGTATGCTATACTAAGGTCCGCCGCACCGCGCCGCGCTGCGGCGCAGTCTGTCCAGGGAGGTGTTGGAAATGCGCGGAAGGGTTCCCCTTTGGCTGCGGCGCAGCCGGTTTGTCCGGGTGACCGGGCAGCTCATCCGGCGCTACACGCTCCACGACGTGGGACAGCAGAGCGCCGCCATGGCCTACTACCTGCTCTTCACCATCTTCCCGCTGCTCATTTTCCTCAGCTCCCTGCTGGGCATCCTGCATCTGGATGTGGAGGCCGTGCGGGAGCTGCTGTCCCATGTGCTGCCCCGGACGATTCTGGATCTGTGCGAGACGTATCTGCAATATGTCTCCCACACCGCCAGCGCCACCATGCTGGGCTTCTCCCTGGTGTTCTCCATCTACTTCCCCATGCGGGCGGTGAACTGCCTGGTGCGCTGTGTCCGCCGGGCCTATGGCCTGCGCCGTCCGGGAAAGCCGATCCGCTTCCGCCTGCGGCAGCTGGTGTTCACCGGGTATCTCATCGTGGTCATCGTGGTGGCTCTGGCCCTGATGACCCTGGGGGAGAAGGTGCTGCTGTTCTTCATCGGCCACCTGAATCTGTCCCGGGGGGTGCTGGGCGTGTGGGACAGTCTGCGTTTTGTGATCCTGGCCCTGCTGCTTTTCGCCACCCTGGGGATTCTCTACGGCATGGCCCAGGACCGGCGTCAGCCGGCCCGGTATATTGTGCCCGGCGCGCTGTGCGCCCTGGCGGCCTGGATGCTGCTGTCGGTGGGGTTCTCCTTCTATGTGGAGAATTTTGCCAACTACTCGGTGATCTACGGCACCCTGGGCGCGGTGATCGTGCTGCTGGTGTGGCTGTTTCTCAGCGCCGCCACCTTGATCATGGGGGCGGAAGTCAACGGCATGATCCAGGAGTGGGACCAGAACCGGCGCTACACCCTGGGGGAGGGCAGCTACGACCGGATATAATAGCGATAGAAAATGGGACCGGTCCGTGCCGGCCCCGTCTGATACAGAGGAGGAAACCACTATGGAAGAAAAACTACAGGAATATGCGCGGCTCCTGGTGGAGATCGGCGTCAACATCCAGCCGGGACAGAACCTCATCATCGCCTGTCCGGTGGAGTGCGCCCACTTTGCCCGGCTGTGCGCCAGAGCCGCCTACGCCGCCGGCTGCCGGGAGGTGATCCTCCGCTGGGGGGACGACGCGCTCACCCGGGAGAAGTATCTCCACGCCGCCGAGGATGTGTTTGACACGGTCCCCCAGTGGACCCGCCATTTTTTCAACGACTATGCCCAGGAGGGGGCGGCGTATCTGGCCATCTCCGCCAGCGATCCGGAGAACCTGAGGGGCGTGGACCCGGCGCGTCTGGTCCGCAGCCAGAAGGCCAGCGGCGAGGCCCTCAAGCCCTTCAACCGCCTCCAGATGCAGAACGCCTTTCCCTGGTGCATCGCCTCCATCCCCATCCCCAGTTGGGCGGACAAGGTGTTTCCCGGCCGGGGCGACGCGGTGGACCGGCTGTGGGACGCGATCTTTGCCGCCGTGCGCATCACCGGCGACGGCACGGCGGTGGAACAGTGGAGGGCCCACCTCGCCACGCTGGAGCGGCGCAGGGAGAAGCTCAACGCCCTGCGCTTCCGCTCCCTCCGCTATCAAAACAGCCTGGGCACAGATCTCACCATCCAGCTGCCGGAGAACCACCTGTGGGCCGCCGGCAACAGCGTCACCCCCAAGGGACAGGCCTTCATCGCCAACATGCCCACCGAGGAGATCTTTACCGCTCCTCTGCGGGAAGGCGTGGACGGGGTGGTGTACGCCTCCCTGCCCCTGAGCCACGACGGCAACATCGTGGACAAGTTCTGGATGCGGGTGGAGAAGGGCAGGATCGTGGAGGTCCACGCCCAGACCGGGGAGGAGACCCTGCGCCACGCCATATCCGTGGACGATGGGGCTGCATACTTCGGGGAGGTGGCCCTGGTGCCCTATGACAGCCCCATCCGCAACCAGGGGATTTTGTTCTATAACACCCTTTTCGATGAAAACGCCGCCTGCCACCTGGCCTTCGGTGAGGCCTACCCCGAGTGCATCCAGGGCGGGCCGGAGATGGACAAGGAGCAACTCAAGGCCGCAGGTCTCAACGACTCTATCACCCACGTGGACTTCATGGTGGGCACCGCCGACCTCTCCATCGTGGGCACCACCCATGACGGCCGGGAGATCCCGGTGTTCGTGGACGGCAATTTCGCTCTCTAAATGGCGGACACTGTCCAGGTGCAGAAAATAAGAGCCGTGCCACTTACAGTGGCACGGCTCGTCTGCTTGTTTTAGGGGATCCTCAGCCCTGGGCCGCGGTGTCCGCGGAACCGGCGGGCTCCATGTCCTCAGGCCCCGTAATCATAGAGGTCAGATCCATCACCCCGGCCCCGGTGGGGGGCACCCCCTTGGGCGCGCTGGTGGTGGAGGCGTACCGCCCGGTCATGTCCATGGTCATGGACATGGCGGAGCCCGCGCCGCCGGAGGGGACGTTCATGGCCACATGGGCCGTCAGGTCGTTGCCCCGCATGGTGGCACTGACGTCCAGCACCCCCTCGGCGGACAGTTGCACGGCGTAACCGTTGACACGGCCGCCGCTGGTGTAGAAGGTCAGGACCAGTTCCGAGCCCTCGCCCAAGGCGTAGGTGGAGGTGTAGG
>CALXDE010000199.1 GCA_944386965.1 uncultured Oscillospiraceae bacterium | reverse complement strand
GCCCACGCCGCCGCCCATGCCGAGGCGGAAAAAGAGAAGCGCGCCGCCTCCAAGGGCAATAAGGCCCAGCAGGCCGCCCGGAAGCAGGTGACCATCGTCCAGCGGGAGATCGAAAAGCTGGAGGCGGCCATCAGGGCCAAGGAGGCGGAGCTGGAGGAGAGCGCCTGCGACTACGAGAAGTACGCCGCCCTCTACGCCGAGAAGGAGCGGATGGACGAGGAACTGCTCAGCCTCATGGAGAAGTGGGAGCAGCTCTGCGAGGAGGCTGGGGAATGACAGAGAAAAACGGCGCGCGGGAGAAGAAGGACCGGTGGGGCATGCGGAAGCGCTGGGTCATTCTGGCCATCGTCCTGGTGGCGGTGGAGGTGCCTGTTCGGCTGTTTTTCTCCCCCATGCGCTTCACCGCCTTTCTGCTGCTGTGCGCCGCCGCGCTGTCCCTCATATGGGGCTTTTTGGAGGCACGGCGGGAGAAAAAGCCCTTCCGCGTCGCCCGGCGGGTGCTGGCGGGCCTCCTGGCCCTGGGGCTGGCCCTCTTTGCCGCGCTGGAGGTCCAGGTCATCCGATGGAGCCGCACCGACTGGGAGACACAGCCCGCGGCGGTGGTGGTGCTGGGGGCCGGGGTCAACGGCACCCAGCCCTCCCTGAGCCTGCTGGTTCGTTTGGAGGCGGCCCTGGACTACATCCAGGACAAGCCGGACATCCCTGTCGTGGTCACCGGCTCCAAGGGCCCGGGGGAGGACATCTCTGAGGCGCAGTGCATGGCGGACTGGCTCATTGCCCACGGCGTTGAGGAGGGGCGCGTCCTTCTGGAGGACCAGGCGGACAACACGGAGGAGAACATCCGTTTTTCCACGGAGCTGCTTGCCGCCAGGGGCATTGATACCACCGGCAATATCGCGGTGGTGTCGGCGGACTACCACCTGTACCGGGCCAGTCTGTACTGGGGCGGTTCGGGCTTTGTGCCGGTGGCGGCAGACATGCCGGGGCGGTACTGGCCCCTGACCGTGAACTACTACATCCGGGAGGCCTTCGCCGCGGCGAAGCTCCTGGTATTCGGATAAAAGGAGAACCACAATGGCCGATATTTTGTGTATTTACTACTCCCGCACCGGAAAGACCCGGAGCGTCATGGCGGAGGTCGCCAAGTCCCTGGACGCGGAGCTGGTGGAGATCACCGACGGGGTGAACCGCTCGGGATTCATCGGGGCGTGCAGGTCCTGCCTGGACGCGGTGCGCAGGTCCACCCGGTTCCTGGAGCATTTTGAGACAGAGAAGCCGCTGAAGGACTATGATCTGGTGGTCATCGGCACCCCCGTCTGGGCGGGGCGGTGCAGCAGCGTTGTCCGGGAGTTTCTCAAGAAGTATGGCATGGATTTGCGGCGCGCGGCCTATGTCATCACCCGCGCCGACGAGAAGAATCACCAGGAGCAGGTCTTTGACCAGATGGACCTGTACACCGCCGCGCCCCGCATCTGCGCCGCCTCCATCAGGGCCGGAGACGTGGGAGAGGCCTTCTGGCGGGAGGAGTTTTTGAAGGAGCTCTCCCGCGCCCGGAGCAAGGAGTGAGGGGTATGCTGGAAAAACTCAAGGGCATCGAGGCGCGATACGAGGATGTCGAGGCCCAGCTCTCCGACCCCTCGGTGTACGCCGACAGCGATTTGCTGCGCCGCCTCACCCGGGAGCAGAAGGAGCTGGAGCCCATTGTATCGGCCTATCGGGCCTATCGCAGATGGGAGGCGGAGGAAGCTGCCGCCCGGGAGCTGTTGTCCGACCCGGAGCTCAAGGAGATGGCCCAGGAGGAGTTCCATACCGCCCGGGCAGAGCAGGAGCGCCTGCGGGAGGAGCTGAAGGTCTTGCTCCTGCCCAAGGACCCCAACGACAGCCGCAACGTCATTATGGAGGTCCGGGGCGGCGTAGGCGGCGAGGAGGGGATGCTCTTTGCCGCGGATCTCATGCGCATGTACACCATGTACGCCGAGCGCAAGGGCTGGAAGGTGGACGTGGTGAGCCGCAGCGAGACGGAGCTGGGCGGCGTGAAGGAGGCCAGCTTTGTCATCGAGGGGGAGGGCGCCTGGTCCCGCCTGAAGTTCGAGGGCGGCGCCCATCGGGTCCAGCGGGTGCCGGAGACGGAGTCCGGCGGCCGCATCCACACCAGCGCCGCCACCGTGGCGGTGCTGCCGGAGGCGGAGGAGGTGGAGTTTGCCATCGACCCCAGGGACCTGCAGATCGACACGTTCCGCTCCTCCGGCGCCGGGGGCCAGCACGTGAACAAGACCGAGAGCGCCATCCGCATCACCCATATCCCTACCGGGGTGGTGGTGGAGTGCCAGGATGAGCGCAGTCAGTACAAGAACAAGGACAAGGCCATGAAGATCCTCCGCTCCAAGCTCTTCGAGGCGGAGCAGGCCAGGCAGACTGCCGCCGTTGCCGCCCAGCGCAAAAACCAGGTGGGCAGCGGCGACCGCAGCGAGCGCATCCGCACCTACAACTTCCCCCAGAACCGGGTCACGGACCACCGCCTCACCGGAGACGGGAAGAACTTCAACCTTACCCCCATTTTGGACGGGGACTTGGACCCACTCATCGACGCGCTGGTTACCGCCGACCAGGCCGCCCGGCTCCAGAGCGGCGCCGGGGAGGACGGGGAAACGTAAAAAAGAAGGAAGCCATATGCAGACAAAGTATCTCAGAGACCGTGCAGAGGATATCCGCCAGGCAGCCGCAATCCTCCGCTCCGGCGGGCTGGTAGGTATCCCCACGGAGACCGTGTACGGCCTGGGGGCCAACGGCCTGAGCAGCGAGGCGGTGAAGAAGATTTTTGCCGCCAAGGGCCGGCCCCAGGATAACCCTTTAATTTTACACGTGCCGGAGGCCGCCTGGCTGGAGCGGTACTGCCGGAATGTGCCCCAGAGCGCCTACGCCCTGGCAGAGCGGTTCTGGCCCGGGCCCCTCACCATGATCCTGCCCCGGCGGGAGATGGTGCCCAACGCCACCACCGCGGGACTTGACACCGTGGGCGTCCGGTGCCCCAACCACCCGGTGACCCTGGCGATCATCCGGGAGGCGGATGTGCCGGTGGCGGCCCCCTCGGGGAACACCTCCGGCCGGCCCAGCCCCACCTGCGCGGCGCATA
>CALXDE010000198.1 GCA_944386965.1 uncultured Oscillospiraceae bacterium | reverse complement strand
CCTACAAGGTGTTCTACCGCTGCTTCAAGTTCTTCACCCAGCCCTGGTGGAACATCAAGCCCATGATGTACGCCTGCTCCGGCGGCACCACCCAGCTGGCGGTGGAGAAGATCATCAAGGCGGTGGGCACCGACGTGATGCTGGCCGCCGGCGGCGGCGTCCACGGCCACCCCGACGGCAGCGAGGCCGGCGCCCGGAGCATGCGCCAGGCCATCGACGCAGCCATGCAGGGCATCCCTGTCACGGAGTACGCCAAGGACCACGCCGAGCTGGGGCGGATGCTGGCCTATCTGAACCCGGACCTCAAGAAGAACTTCGACCTGATGAACTGAGCGGCGGAGGGAGGCGGCAGCGATGTACGACACCATTGTCTTTGTGGATTTTGACGGCACCATCACCCTGGAGGACACCCTGGAGGGGGCCATCCGCCTGTTTGCCTCCCCGGAGGAGTTTCGCAGCGTCAAGGAGAAGCTGGTGCAGGGGGAGATGACCCTCAGCCAGGTGGTGCGCTACGCCTTTGACGGCGCGTCGTCGGAGCGGCTGGAGGCCATGCTGGCGTATGTGGAGCGTGTGGAGATCCGCCCGGGCTTTCCGGAGTTTTTGGATGAGATGGAGAGGCGAGAGATTCCGGTGGTGGTCATCTCCGGGGGCGTGCGGCAGTTTGTGGAGCGGAAGCTGACCCCCTGGCGCAGCCGCTTTCTGGGCCTCCACGCGGTGGACCTGGATGTCAGCACCCCGGAGATGCGGCTGATCTCCCCCTATGACGACGGCAACGAGCTTTTGAAAAAGACCGATGTCATGGCCCTTTACGACTACCGGCACGCCGTGGGGATCGGGGACAGCTTCACGGATATGCGGATGAGTCTGGCGGCGGACACGGTATTCGCCAGGGATGTGCTGGCGGAGTACCTCAAGAAAATGGGGCGGCCCTACCTGCCCTATGACACGTTTTTTGACATTATCCGGGACTTTTCCGCCGGCGCGGTTCCGTCCTGCGGGCGGTAAGGGCGCTGGAAGGGAAGCGGCCCGGGGAGCGGACGAAAAAAGAAGCGAGGGAGAGGATACGCGGCCGCGTATCCTCTCCCTCGCTCGTTAGAGCTTGCGCCCGTCGGCGGCGGAGAGCGCCTGGGTCAGGCGATGGTATTCCTCCGGCGTGTTGATGTTCTGCCCGGCCTGATCGGACAGCGGAACCGTCCGCAGATCCGTCAGCCGACTGAGCAGGTCCCTCATCCGGTAGTTGCCCGCCCGGATCATCTCCTCCACATGGGGCAGGCAGCGCCTGGGATAGATGCCCGGGAAGGGACGGACCCGGTCCCCTGTTCGGGATACCGTGGGGACCGGATGACTGTGATAGGCGTCCAGCAGCGCCTGGACAGACGGCGCGTCCAGCAGCGGCATGTCGCAGGCAACCACCAGCAGGGCGTCCTCCCGGGCGCGGCGCAGGCCGCTGTAGAGCCCTCCGATGGGGCCGATGCCCCCGATCTCATCCACGACCAGCTCCAGTCCCAGGTGGCGGTAGGGCTCCGCCGCCTCCACCGACAGGCGCACCAGGGGCAGAGGGGAGAGGGCCTGGAGGATGTGCTGATAAAAGGGGAGGCCCTCCGCCTGGAGAAAGAGCTTCTTTTGCCCGCCCATGCGGCGGTTCCGTCCGCCGCACAGGATGTATCCGCTGACAGTTGGTTCCATCGCTGTCCCTCCGGACGAAGGCGCTGCGCCCAATTTTCTCAGAGGATCATCAGTTCCTTGGGGAACTGGGTCAGATTTTCCGTCCCGTGGTCGGTGAGGAGGACCATATCCTCGATCCGGACGCCGAAGCGGCCCTTGAGATAGATGCCGGGCTCCATGGTGATGATGTTGCCCACCTGGAAAATATCCTTGCTGCCCTGGCCGGCCTGCATCCCGTCGTGGCAGACCAGTCCCACCGAGTGGCCCAGTCCGTGGCCGAAGGTGCCGGCGAACTCCGTGGCGTCGATGACCGCGCGGGCGGCCGCGTCCACGTCGTGGCCCACCTTGCCCGGGGCGATGGCGGCGATGCCGGCCAGCTGGGCCTGGAGGACCGTGTCATAGACCTTCTTCATCTCCTCGCTGGCGTGGCCCAGGGCGAAGGTGCGGGTCATATCCGAGCAGTAGCCCCCCACCTTGACGCCGATATCCATGGTGATGAAGTCCCCGTTTTCGATGACGCGGGACCCGGGAAAGCCGTGGGGCAGGGAGGTGTTGGGACCGCTGAGAATGATCACTGGGAAGGCCAGTCCCTCCGCGCCGTTCTTATAGAAACGATAGATGAGCTCCGCCACCAGATCCTGTTCGGTGACACCGGGCTTGATGAGGGGGAGCAGTTCGTGGAGGGACTTCTCCACGATCCGCTGGGCCCGGACGGTGCAATCCACCTCCTGGGGGAATTTCACCTGGCGCAGGGCCTCGAGGCGGCCGTCCAGCGGGAGAATCTCGGCGGGCAGGGCCGCTTTCCACTGTTCGAAGGCGGCCACAGTCAGGGTGCGGTTCTCCATGGCCACGGACCGGATGCCCAGCCGGGCCACCAGATCCTTGAGATAGGGGATGAAACTGCCCTTGGACATCTCCAGATGGATGCCGGAGCCGGCAAAATGCCGCTCACCGTCCTCGATGGTCCGGAAATCGGTAAAGTACCAGCTCTCTTCCGGGGTGACCAGCATGGCGGCGCTGGCGAAGAAGTCCGTCAGATAGAACAGATTGTTGGAGGAGGTGACAATCGCCGCCTCGATCCCGTCCTGCTTGAGGTGCTGCTGGAAATTTTTCAGCTTTTCAAAGGATGCCATATCAAAAATCCTCCCCTGAGTGAAGTGGTGAAAACAGGTTCTGCCTGTCAGATCTGGTCGGCGGCAATCGCCCTGGCCTCCTGAACAATGGAGCCCGCGCCATGGGAGGCCTCATACTCCTCCTCGGTGACCATGCGCAGCGCGCCGGTGGGGCACACCCGGACACAGGCGGGCTGGAGCCCGTACTGCAGCCGCAGATAGCAGCCGTTGCACTTCTCCATTTTTCCCTCCCCGTTGAAGGAGGGGGCGCCGAAGGGGCAGGCCATGGCGCAGCTGTGGCAGCCGATGCAGCGGGTGTTGTCGTAAACGGTCAGATCCGTCTCCGGGTCCTTGCGCAGGCACCCCACGGGGCAGGCGTTGACACAGGGGGCGGGAGAGCAGTGCATGCAGGCCACGGAGTAGTGGGTAAAGACGGGCCGCCCGTCCCCGTGTTCCGCCTCAAAGACGGTGCGGAAGGGGGCGTTCCCGGTCTTGGGATCGTAGTCGTTCTGGTCCATGCAGGCGATGGCGCAGGCGCCGCAGGAGCAGCATTTGCTGGAATCAAAATCCAGAATCATTTTTTTCATGGCCCATCATCCTTTCTTGCTGACCTTGCAGCGGTTGGAGCGGCAGGCGGGGAACCCGGAGTAGGGGTCCAGCCGGTCGGCGTTGATCAGGCTGCTGATGTCCGCCTCCCGATAGCCGTGGTAGATGCTGACCAGTCCCTTTTGTATGTGGTGGGAGAGCAGCGCCGTGGCGGTGATGCTGCCCAGGGGGGTGGTGATTTCCACCAGGTCGTCCTGAGCGATCCCCAGGGCCGCCCCATCCTCCGGATGGAGCTCGGCGCAGGGCTTGGGCCGGAGCGTGCGCAGCCAGGAGACGTCATGGAGCCGGGAATGCAGGGCAAAGGGGAGCCGGCCGCCGGAGGTCAGCGTCATGGGATACGCCTGGGGATCGATGTCGTCCAGGGGTTCCCGGTACGTGGGCAGGGCGTCCAGTCCCCACTCGGGGTGGCCGGCGATGAGCTCGGATTTGAGCTCCAGCTTTCCCGTGGGCGTTTTCAGACCGCGGTTCAGGGTGGCCATGGGCACATGGGGCCGGGCCTCCGGGACCTTCAGGGGCGTGTCCGCGTCCTGCAGGACCTGGACCGTGGGGGAGATGGGGCTGAGGATATACTCCAGACACGCCCGATAGCCGGATTTCAGCAGCTCGTCGTCCAGATCCATGCGGCGGGCCAGTTCGCACATGACGTCGGCGTCCGGCCGGGACTCATAGAGGGGCGCGATGACCGGCTTGGTATAGTAGGCCCAACCGCCGGGATAGGACTTGAACTCCTCCCGCTCGAAGGAGGAGCAGGCGGGGAGAATGATATCGGCGTATTTGGCGCTGTCGGTGAGGAACAGGTCCATGTCCACATAGAAGTCGATGGTTTCCAGAGCCTTGAGCATCCGCCGGCTGTCGGGGAACATGCGGTTGTTGATGCCGAAGCACACCAGCGCCTTGAGCGGGTAGGGAGTCCCCTCCAGGATCTGGCGGGAGAGGTCCATGGTCTGGGCCTCGTGCTCCAGCTCGTTCCACAGGGGGAAGCGCTGGGCGCCCACCGGGGCGGCCATGTTGAACACCCGGGCCTCCTTGACAAATTCGTGCTCCAGGGTGTGGTAGCCGGAGGCCTGATGGGTGTAGGTGAACTCCACGGGGATCTGTCCGCCCTTCACGTCGTAGTTGCCGGTGATAATGGCCAGGGACATGATGGCCCGATAGTTCTGCATGCCGTTGATGTGGTGGGCCAGGGGGGCGGAGCTCTCCTTGATGCTCATGGGGTGTCCATACTCGTGGATCATCCGAGCGGCCTGCTGTACCTTCTCATAGGGAACGCCGGTGAGCCGCTCCACATTGGAGGCGTTAAACCCCTTGCAGTAGGCGGCGTACTCCTCAAAGCCGTGGACATACTTGGCGATGAAGTCGTGGTCCACCCAGCCGTTTTCGATCAGCTCGTTGGCGATGGCCAGGGCCAGGGCCCCATCGGTGCCGGGCCGGGGCTGCAGGAACAGGTCCGCGATCTTCTCCGCCGTCTGGGTGTACATGGTGTCCACAATGATGAACTTGACGCCCTTCTTTTTCAGATTCTCCGTGCTGCGGGCGCTCAGGTATCCGGTATAATAGGGGTTGTGGGCCCAGCCCAGAAACAGCTTGGAGTTCCTCATGTCCGGCCGGCTGGGGGTGGCCGCGGCCACCTTCCAGGCCATCAGCCCCGAGGTGAAGCAGGAGCTGGACTCGGTGCCGTAGTTGGGGGAGCCGAAGGAGTAGGCCAGCCGCTGCAGGATGGGGCGGAACCATTTGCTGTAGCCGCCGAAGAAAAACACGGACTGGGCGCCGTACTGGGCCTTGTAGCCGTTGAGCTTCTCGGCGATGGTGTCCAGGGCCTCATCCCAGCTGATGGGCGCGTACTGTCCGCTGCCCCGGGGACCGGTGCGCTTGAGGGGCGTCTTGATCCGGTCCTCCCGGTAGATGTACTGCCGGTTGGAGGCGCCCTTGGTGCACAGCAGCCCCTGGTTGAGGGGATGGTTCTCATTTCCCTCGACCTTGATGATAACGCCGTCCTTCACATAGCAGTTGACGCCGCAGTGGGAGGTGGGGGAACAGATGTCGCACAGACTGTGGCGAATTTCAATGCCGGTTTCCGCGCAGGGAATTTTCGCTTTCAGAAGCTCTTCTCTAGTTGCCATAGGTGCCTCCCTCCAGTACACGCAGGAACTCCTCGCTCAGGCCCTCCCGGCGCAGTACACCGCGCTGGATGTCGGAAATCCGGTGGCGGCCGTTTTGGATGACCTCGAGGATGTGGTTTTTCAGAATCCCGCTGATGCGGTAGCTGCCCAGGATGTTGATTCCGGCCAGACAATTGTCCTTCAGCACCGCCTGAATCCACAGGCCCTTCTCCTTGTTTTCAAAGGTGACGGTTTCGCCGGTGATGCGGTTGTCGCCGAAGCCGATGAAGTCCATGTGGAAGAAATGGGTGATGTTGTGCAGGATATTCCCCCGGAACGCGCTGGGCGCGCCGGCCATATTGGCCCCGGCGGTGTGCCCCTGATAGGCGGCGTTGGCCCACAGGCCGATGATCATGGACTGCCCGCTCTGGAGATTGCAGCCCTCGCAGCAGTCGCCGGCGGCGTAGATGCCCGGGGCGGATGTCTCCATGGTATCCTGCACCACGATGCCGCGGTTGACCTGGATGCCCGCCTGGACGGCCAGTTCCGTGGCCGCCCGGGTGCCGATGCACAGCGCCACCAGATCGGCAGGGATGGAGGAGCCGTCGGAAAATTCCACGCTGGCCGTCATCTCACCGCCCTTGCGGACGGCGGCAAGGCCCGCGCGGAACCGAAGCTCCACCCCGTCGTCCGTCAGCTTCCGCTCAATCCGCTCCGCAGTCTCGGGATAGGCGGCCAGGGGGAAGATATAGGGCGCCATGTCCGCCAGGATCACGTGGGCGCCGTTGTTGTGGAGCACCTCCGCCACCTTGATGCCGGCCATGGAGGCGCCGATGACCACGGCCTGCTTGATGGGCCGCTCCTCCAGAATCCGCTTGAGGACTCTGGCGTCATCCAGAGTCCGCATGGAGACGGCGGCCTCCGGGCACTCGATGGGGATGGGCGGGGTAAAAGAGCGGGCGCCGGTGGCCAGCAGGATCTTGTCATAGGCGCGCTCCGTTCCGTCCTCCAGGGTCAGGGTCCGTTTGTCCGCGTCCAGGGCGGTGACCCGGGTGCCGGAAAAGATCTCGGCGTGGTAGTTGGCGGCAATGTCCGCCAGATCACCAAAGGGGAACATCCCCTCGTAGCACAGGCGGTTGGATGCGTAGTAGGTGGTCAGCATCGGGTTATAGGGCGGGTCGGTATGCTCGGAATAGATGTGGATCACGCCGGTCTTGTCGGCTTCGCGGATTGCCTCGAGGGCGTGGAAGCCTGCGCAGCCAAATCCAATGATCGCGTAGGTCGCCATTCGCTTCAACAACTCCTTCCTGTTGATGGTTCTTTATTGGGGGAAATGGGCTCTGTCCATGCGGACGAGCTGGTCGATGGCCTGATGGAGCAGTTCCCTGCGGCAGCCGATGTTCAGACGCATAAAGCCGTCGCCGCCGGAGCCGAAGTGCCAGCCGTCGTTCATGCCCAGGTGCCAGGTGTGGGCCAGCTCCTGGGACAGCGCCTCGTTTGTCAGACCAAACTCCCAGAAATTCAGCCACATGAGGAAGGTCCCCTCGTGGCGGGCGGGGCGGATATGGGGGGCCTCCCGGCTCAGGCGCTCCCGCACCAGCGCGGAGTTGTCCTCCACATACCGCAGCTGCTCATCCATCCACGCTCCGCCGCGGGCGTAAGCGGCGGTGGAGGCCACCAGCCCCAGCACGTTGGGGTTGATGAGCCAGGCGGTGCGGAGCTGGTCCAGCAGGCGCTGGTTGAGCTCGGGGTTGGGGACCAGCGTCGTGGAGACGGCCAGGCCGGACAGATTGAAGGTCTTTCCCGGGGCAACGCAGCAGATGACCAGGGGGTGGATCTCCGGAAAGGCCAGGATGGAGGTGTACCGGTTCCCGAACAGGGCGAAGTCACAGTGGATCTCGTCGGAGATGAGGTAGACCTGGTATTTGACGCACAGGTCCACCAGCCGCCGGAGCTCCTCGGCGGTCCAGACCCGGCCCACGGGGTTGTGGGGGTTGCACAGAACCATCAGGCGGACGCCGTCCTGGAACGCCGCCTCCAGATTCTCGTAGTCCATGGTGTAGGTGTTGTCCGCATACCGCAGGGGATTTTCCACCACCACCCGGCCGGTCCCGGCGGCGACCGCGGCAAAGGGGTCGTACACAGGGGGCTGGATCAGGACCTTGTCGCCGGGCTTTGTCAGCGCCTGGATGCCATAGCTGATGGAGGTGACCACGCCGCTGGCGGCGCGCATCCACTCCCGCTGGATGGTCAGGCTGTGCCGGGTTTCGAACCAGTGGATGATGCTCTCGTAATAATCCTCGGAGGCAAAGCTGTACCCCAGCACCGGGTGGGCGCAGCGCTGCGCGATGGCCTCGATGACCTCCGGGGGACAGGCGAAGTCGGTGTCCGCGATCCACAGCGGAATGATGTCGGACTCCTGGAATTTGCCTGCCCGGCGGTCCCATTTCAGGCAGCAGCTGCCCTCGCGGTTGATGGGGGCGTCAAAATTATATTTGGCGTTCATGGGCGCGTACTCTCCTTATTTTAATTCTTACTTTGTTAAGACTATCATACATTCCCCACTATGCCCTTGTCCAATATTAACTAATAATGAGTTGATAACACCGGCGAATGAATGGACATTTTGCTGAAAAAGATGGATGATTGTTAAATTCTGGTCAAATTCTGAAAGATTTTTTGGAAGTTAGCCAAAACTATTCCGAATATTGAAATAGAAATTTGTCGAATGTTAACAACATCACAATTTTCGGCGGCGGATATCTTTGCCAGGATAAGGGCTTGAAAAGACCAGAGCAGATGATATAAAATAAGTAACAGATAGAAAGAGGAAGGGGCTGTGTGAAATGGATTTGGTGCAGCTGCGGTATTTTGTAGCGGTTGCGGAAGCGGGCCATCTGACCAACGCGGCGAAAAAACTGAATGTTGCACAGCCGGCGCTGAGCGTCAGTATCGCCCGATTGGAAAAAGAGGTGGGCGTGCCGCTGTTTGATCGGGTGGGGCGGAACATCTCCCTGAACAAATGCGGCGAGATCTACCTGGAATATGTGGAGCAGGCGCTGGACATTATGCATCGGGGCCAGAAGGAGGTGGAAACCTACTGCCAGAAGATGGAAAATGTGCTGACCCTGGGCGTCGTCAGCAAGCCCTTTTCCTGGCAGGTGCTGGCGGAGTTCAAGGAGCGCTACCCTGACAGCAAGATCCGCCAGATCGAGATTGGCGCGGACAGCGTGGAGGAGGAGCTGCGCAAGGAAAATGTGGACTATGTGATCTGCAGCTGCCTGAATTCCGCCGCCGGACTGGTGGGCGAGGTGATCCGGGAGGAGCTGATGATGCTGGCGGTTCCGGTGGAGCATCCCCTGGCCAAGCGGGAGTGGGTGCGGCTGCGGGAGCTGAGCGAGGAGGCCTTCATCAACCTGCCCAAGGGCTACGAGTACCGCACATTGACGGATGCCATGTGCGAGGATTCCGGCTTTACCGCCCACGTGGTCCAGGAGTGCTTCCACTGCTACATGACGGAGATGGTGGCCGCCGGCAAGGGCGTGGCTCTGATGACAAAGGAGCGCGCGATTCAGAACGCCGGGAACACCCAGGTGGTCTTTATCCCCATCAAGGAGCCTGCCTATACCCGCAACCACTATATTATGTGGAAGGCGGGACACCATTTCAATAAAATGGCCCGGGAGTTCCGCAAGTATCTCCGGGATTACTACGAGGAGCATATGGACGACGCCTGCGGCAGCTGCTTCTGAGAGAGGCGAGGCAGGTCCGCGCGGCCCGGTTTATGGATATTATAGATATGGTAGAGCGGCAGGGACCGTATCCGGCTGGATAGCCGGGCAGTTCCTGCCGCTTCTGTTTTTTAAGATTGTGTTTTTCATAACAGATAAATTATGAACTCATTATGAATATGTATTAGACGTGGGGCCGGATTTACGGTAGATTAAAACGTAATAAAGGCAGATATCGCCGGTTGGCAGAGAATGGGACGCAGACAGAGACTGGCAAAAACTACATGGAGGGAGAATGTATGAAAGACAAAATCGACAAACTGATCGGCCGAGCGTTCGGCAAACCGCTGTATCGGATTGCCGTCATCCTGCTGGGACTGCCCACGATGCTGGTGGCCTTTCTGGCATTTCTTTCCGCTCGCAGCCGGGAGAAAAACGAGTACGGGCAGATCCTCTCCCAGGTGCGGGACGCCGCGGAGAAGGATGGCAGCCTGGCGAAAATCCGCCAGCAGGCGGAGGATTACCTGACCAAAAAGTATGAGCACTTCGGCAAGAATACCGCGGGCGGTGATTTCCAGCGGGAGCTTGCCAAGCAGATCCACGAGGATGAGGCGGTGGAGCTCTCCGCCCGCATCGACGCGGTGTACGCCAAGTCCAACAAGGCGCGCCGCGTGGGGTTTGTGGAGTTCCTGTGCCGGGGACTGAACAAGCCGGTGCTGATGGCCCTCTCCGTGATCTCGTCCCTGCCCATGTATCTGCTGCTGCTGATCTTTGCCAACCCCTATACCCGCTACATCTTCGAGCGGCTGATCATGATGGTGTTCGTGGCCTTCGGCGTGGTGCTGGTGGTGTTCACCATCCTGCACTTTGCCTCCTCCGACCCGGCGGCCAACGTGCTGGGTGAGGCGGCCACCCCGGAGCAGATCGCCGACTTCAACCGGGTCCATGGCCTGGACCAGCCCTACCTTGTCCAGCTGTGGAACAACTTCAAGAATCTGGCGACCTTCGATCTGGGCAACTCCTACTCGGGCAATGAGAACGTAATGGACGCCATCCTGCGGCGCTTCCCGGTGACCATCGAGCTGACGGTATACGGCTTCCTCATTGCAGTTGCCATCTCCCTGCCCATCGGCATTATCTCGGCCGTCAAGCCAAACACGGCTTTTGACTACATCTTCATGTTCCTGGCTCTGGTGGGTCTGTCCCTGCCGGCGTTCTGGTTCGGCATGATGATGATTCTCAATCTCTCCATCAACCACCACATCCTTCCGTCCAGCTACGTCCCGGGCGTTTTGATATCCCTGCTGATGCCGGCGCTGGTCACCGGAACGCGCCTGGCGGCCACGCTGACGCGGAACACCCGCTCGGCCCTGCTGGAGGTGCTGAGCCAGGACTACATCGTCACGGCCAAGGCCAAGGGCCTGAGCAAGGCGCGGGTGATTATCAAGCACGGCCTGGGCAACGCCATGATTCCCATTGTCACGGTGGCCGGCCTGCAGTTCGGCGGCTCCCTGGGCGGCTCGGCCGTGATCGAGCAGGTGTTCAACATCCAGGGTATCGGCAGTTACATCATCGACAAGCAGTTCCTGCCCGATATCCCCGCCATTCTGGGCGGCGTGGTCTACGTCTCCATCGTGATCAGCATTGTGAACCTTCTGGTGGACCTGTTGTACGTGTGGCTTGATCCCCGCATCAAGTCCAGACTGAAGAGTCAGTAAGGGGTGGGAAAGATGAAAAAAGAGAGCTTTTTTGTGAAAAAGGCCAATCAGCGCAAGCTGAAGCGGCACCAGGAGCCCAGCGTCCTGGGGTTTGCCGCCGGCGCCTCCGGACTCATCGGCGCGGCCCTCGCCTTTGCGATCTATGACGCCAAGACCGGCGCGATCAGCACCGTACCGCTGCTGATTTCCGCCCTGTTCCTGGCTGAGGCGGCCATCGCGCTGCTGACCATGCTGGCGGTGAACCGCCAGATCATTAAGAGCAATGAGATCAGCCGGCCGCTGCGGCTCATCGGCGTGCTGCTGGCGGTGACCATTGCCAACGGCAACATCTTCTGCTCCGTGGCGGGGCTGATGCTGCTGAAAAAGAAGAAGAACCTGGAGTACCAGATCGGCTGCTACATGGTACTGGTGGAGCTGCTGATTGTGCTGGTTTCCTGCCTGAACTTCTTCAAGCCCTGGGTCTGCGACACGTTCTTCCTGGGCATGGGGCTGATGATCGCCGTGGTGGTCATCCACCTGCTGTCCCTGCCGCTGGTGGCCGCCGGGGTGGAGGGCAACCGGGCCGACAAGCGCATGGTGCCCCTGGCCATCGTGCTCATCGCGACCACGCTGACCGGCAACCTGTTCTCCCTGCTGCTGGGACTGATC
This sequence comes from uncultured Oscillospiraceae bacterium, assembly GCA_944386965.1. The sequence continues at coordinate 8,418 of CALXDE010000198.1, read as the reverse complement.
CTGCTGCGCAAGTCCCGCACCAAGGACGACCACGTCTCCATCGGCTGGGTGGACATGGTCAAGCGCCTCTTCCGCAGCCAGATGGCGATTCTGGGCGCGTTTATCATCGTGTTCCTGCTGGCCCTGTCCATCTGCGCCAACCTGACCTTTGACTACGGTCTGGCCGTGGACAACGACTACTCCATGATTCTCCAGAGCCCCAGCCTGGTCTACCCCTTCGGCACGGATGACTACGGGCGCTGCGTGTTCACCCGCGTGGTTTTCGGCGCGAGAATCTCCCTGACCGTCGGTATTTTCTCCACCATTCTGTCCATTGTGGTGGGCATTGTGCTGGGGGCCATCGCCGGGTTCTACTCCGGCGCCACAGACAATATCATCATGCGTGTGCTGGACGTGTTCATGGCGATTCCGGGCCTGCTGCTGCCCATTGCCATCATCGCGGCCTTCGGCACCAGCACCGCCAACATCACCTTCGCGCTGGGCGTGGGTGCCATACCGAGCTACGCCAGAACCATCCGGGCCTCGGTGCTGCAATTGCAGGATTCCGAGTTTGTAGAGGCCGCCCGGGCCTGCGGCGCCAAGGACAATGTCATTATCTTCAAGCATATCCTGCCCAACTCCATGGCGCCCCTGATCATCCGCTCGACTCTGGGCATCGGCGCGGGCGTGACCGCCGTCAGCTCTCTGAGCTATCTGGGCCTGGGCATCGCGCCGCACATTCCCGAGTGGGGCAACATCCTGAAGGCGGGCAGCTCCTATCTGGAAACCAATCCGTATATGGCCATCTTCCCGGGCTTCGCGATCGTGATCCTGGTGCTGGCCTTTAACTTCCTGGGCGACGGACTCAGAGACGCGCTGGATCCCAAACTGAAGTGATTGCGGAGAAATGGAGGAACACATGGCAGAACAGGATAAAAAATGTATCCTGCAGGTGAAAAATCTGCATGTGCATTATATCACAGACGAAGAAGAGGTCTATGCGGTCAACGGCATCAGCTTTGACCTGAACGAGGGCGACAGCATCGGCCTGGTGGGGGAAACCGGCGCGGGCAAGACCACCACGGCCCTGGCGATTATGCAGCTGGTGCCCGACCCGCCGGGGGTGATCACGGAGGGCGAGATCTATTTCAAGGGCAAGAACATGATCCTGAATACCGACGCGGAAAATCAGAAGATCCGCGGCAACGGGATCTCCATGATCTTTCAGGACCCCATGACGGCCCTCAACCCCACCATGACGGTGGGCGACCAGCTGATCGAGGTGCTGCGCCGCCACAACAAGTCCATGTCCAAGGCGGAGGCCAAGAAGCAGTCCATTGAGATGCTGGAGATGGTGGGCGTCAAGGCGGAGCGCTTCAACGACTACCCCCACCAGTTCTCCGGCGGCATGAAGCAGCGGGTGGTGATCACCATGGCGCTGCTGTGCAACCCGGATTTGCTGATTGCCGACGAGCCCACCACCGCCCTGGATGTGACCATCCAGGCCCAGGTGCTGGACATCATGATGAACCTGAAGAACAAGTTCCACATGGGCCTGATCATGATTACCCACGATCTGGGCGTGGTGGCGGAAACCTGCGACAAGGTGGCGATCGTCTACGCCGGCGAGGTGGTGGAGGCCGGAACCGTGGCGGAAGTATATCTGAATCCCCGCCATCCCTATACCCGGGGTCTGTTTGACTCCATCCCGAAGCTGGACGAGGACAGCACCCGCCTGATTCCCATTGAGGGCATGACCCCCAATATGTCGGAGCCGCCCACGGGCTGCTTCTTCCATCCCCGGTGCAAGTACTGCCAGGAAAAGTGTAAGACGCAGTCCCCGGAAATGGTGCAGATGCCGGGCGGGACCCACCGGTACAAGTGCTTCTATCCCCTGGGCAGCGAGCAGGACGAGGAGGTGTGAGCCGTGGCTGCGATGTTGGAAGTCATCAACTTAAAGAAATACTTTAGCGTCGCCAATGGCGGACAGCTCCACGCGGTGGACGATGTGAGCTTTCAGATCGAAAAGGGCGAGACGCTGGGCGTGGTGGGCGAGTCCGGCTGCGGCAAGAGCACTCTGGGACGCACCATCCTGCGCCTTCATGAGCCCACCGGCGGCAAGGTGATCTTTGACGGCATGGACATCGTCTCCTTCAACAAGGAGGAGATGCGCCAGATGCGCAAGGAGATGCAGATCATTTTCCAGGACCCCTATGCCTCTCTGAACCCCCGCTTTACCATCTCCCAGATCATCGAGGAGCCGCTGAAACTGCACAACCTCTACCCCACGGCTGCCGCCCGGCGGGAGCGCGTGGAGGAGCTGATGGAGCTGACGGGCCTCTCCAAGCGCATGTACAACATGTATCCCCACGAGTTCGACGGCGGCCGCCGCCAGCGCGTGGTGATTGCCCGGGCTCTGGCGCTCAACCCCAAGTTCATCGTCTGCGACGAGCCGGTCAGCGCCCTGGACGTGTCTGTTCAGGCGCAGATCATCAACCTGATGATGGAGCTTCAGGAGAAGTTCGGCCTGACCTACATATTCATCTCCCACGATATGTCGGTCATCAAGCACATCTCTACCAACATTGGCGTGATGTATCTGGGGCAGATGATCGAAAAGGCGTCCAAGAATGAGATGTTCAAGAATCCCATTCACCCCTATACCATCGCCCTGCTCTCCGCCATCCCCTCCACCAATATCCGGGAGAAGAAGGAGAAGATCATCCTCAAGGGCGAGATCGCTTCCCCCGTCAATCCCAAGCCGGGCTGCCGCTTCGCGCCCCGCTGCCCCTTTGCCACGGACCAGTGCCGCGCCGGGGACCCCGCCTTTGAAGAGGTCCTGCCCGGGCATTTTGTGGCCTGCCACCGGTCGAGAGAGGTCATGGAGGGCAAGCTGAAATTCTGAGCCTATTTCGGCGATCTTCCGCCGAGATAAATAGTACACCAATCATAAAAGAAAAGAGGAGGAACCAAGATGAAAAAGAAGAGACTGGCCGCCCTGCTTCTGAGCGCTGTGATGCTGCTGTCCCTGGTGGGCTGCAACACCCAGACGAGAAGCGAAGTGGAGGGTGACACCGGCGGCAGCAGCGGCGAGAGCGTTTCGCTGAACCTGCTCTACCAGAGCAGCGACGAGGTTGTCGCCAACGTCATCCGCGACGAGCTGACCCGCGCCGGCTTTACCGTGGAGATGTCCGCCGCCTCCGACGGCGCCACCTTCCGGGAGCAGCAGAGCAACGGCAACTTTGATATCTCCATCTTCAGCTGGGCCAACATCATGGGCAACCCGGACTACAGCGTCCGCGGTGTCTGGCACAGCACCGGCGCCAGCAACTACGCCGGCATCAACGATCCCACGGTTGACAGCCTGATCGAGGAGGCCGCCGCCCAGACCGCTGAGGAGTATGTGGCGACCTACGGTGAGCTGGAGAAGTACGTGGTGGAGGAGCAGACCTACATGACGCCGCTCTACCAGAAGATCACCGGCCGCGGCTTCAGCAAGGTTCTGGATGCCAGCACCGTCACCAACAACCAGCGCTGGGAGAACCTCTCCTATGCCGATCCCTCCCAGAATGCCACCCGTCCCCTGATCCTGGCCCAGAACGCCGGTACCCTGACCACCTGGGACCCCATCCGCGCCAATGACCAGACCAGCGGTTACGCTCTGGACCACATGTACATCCACCTGCTGACCCTGCAGCCCGACTGGTCCGTCTCCACGGATGAGTCCCTGTCCTACAGCTACGCGGTGTCCGAGGACAACACCCAGTACTACTTCCTGCTGCGCGACGACTGCAACTTCGCCCGTATTGACGAGAACGGTGAGGTCTATGACTCCGGCGTCATGGTTTCCGGCGAGGACGTGGTCTACTCCCTGGAGCGGGCCAGAGATCCCAACTCCACTCCTCTGCACCAGACCTACTCCGTGTATGAGAACCTCTCTTCCACTGAGGTCGTCACCGACATCTCCGTCCTGGACAACACCATGACCGCCAGCGGCCAGAGCGTCCGCGAGGTGCTGGAGGCCGAGGGTCAGACCATCGGCTCCCTGGTCGCCACCAGAGACGAGGTGGATAACGCCGCCGGCAACTACCAGGTTGTCTGCTGCACCACTTCTATCCCCTATCCCCAGATCCTCAACGGTCTGACCTTCCACGGCGCCGGCATTGTGGACAGCGAGTGGGTGGAGGCCATGAACGCCGACGTGGATATCGCCAACTATGACGCCACCAGCGATCAGCTCTACGGCGACGCGGTGACCACCATGGAGGGTGCCGGCTATGCCAACCACCTGTCCCTGAGCGGCAACTACGTGCTGACCTCTATGAACGACTACCAGATGAACTTCGTGGCCAACCCCTACATCCGCACCAACGACACGGAGCGGGGCGAGCCCATCGCCGCCATCACCGACCGCCTGATGAGCGATTCCGAGGCCTGCCTGTCCGCCCTGCGCAGCGGCGAGGTGGATTACCCCTACAACCTGCCCGAGACGAAGTACGAGACGGTGGAGCAGGATGAGAACCTGTCCATGACCACCTTCGCCGGCACCCGCGTCTACATGTTGGCCTTCAACATGCACGGCGGCTCCGTGGTGTCCGATTCCGCCGACCTGCGCAAGGCCATTGCCTCCTGCATCAAGTATGAGGATATCAACGCGGTTCTCGCCGGCAACACGGTGCAGTGCACCAGCTTCCTCAGCGCCTGCATGGATTGCGGCAACTCCTTCAGCTATGCTGAGGGCGACACCCAGAAGTATCTGGATGCCTATTTCGCCGGCCAGGCATAAGCCCAAGCTTTTGAGGCGTTCCCAGAACAACTATAACGCAGATAACGTGGGCTTAGCGCTGTATTCGTGATTTCCCAATGGATCGGGGTCTGCGTAACACGCAGACCCCGATTTTTGGGCCGGGAGAGAATCGCCCCGGCCCCGGCCGCCGGAACAGGCGGCAGCGGTGTTTGAAAAACCGGATAGGAGGTTGGGGGAAATATGGACCAAACGAATCTCATCCAACAGCTCGACCAGTATGTCAGCGAGCATAGAAACGATATTGTAGAGGATTTGAAAAGCCTCGTGAGAATCCCCAGCGTCAGCCGGGAGGGGGAGGGCGGAAAGCCCTTTGGCGTGGAATGCGCACGGGTGCTGCACCTGGCCCTGGAAAAGGCGGCGGAGCGCGGATTCTATACAAATAACCATGAGGACTGGTACGGTACGGCCCTCTATGGAAGCGACCAGAAGAAAAACGGCCTGATTGGGATTTTCTCCCATCTGGACGTGGTGGAGGCCGGCGAGGACTGGATTTACGACCCCTTTGAGCCCACGGAGGTCAACGGTTTCCTCATCGGCCGCGGCGCCGGCGACAACAAGAGCGGCGCGGTCATCGGCCTGTATACCATGCAGGCGCTCAAGGAGCTGAATATCCCGCTCAAGAGCAATGTCATGCTCTACTTCGGCACCAACGAGGAGAAGGGCATGAAGGACGTGGAGCGCTTTGCCCAGGAGCACATCATGCCGGATTACTCCATGGTTCCGGACCTGTTTTTCCCGGTGTGCTATGGGGAGAAGGGGACCTATAAGGTGAAGCTCCAGCCAAAGGTCGGTTTCCGCCAGATCGTCCGCTTCCAGAGCGGAACAGCGGACAATATCATCCCCGCCAAGGCGGAGGCGGATCTGACGAGCACGCCGGACCTTGTCCGGGAGGCGGAGAGCCTGGCCCGGGGACGGAGCGATATCCAGCTCCAGGAGAGCGGCGGCCTGCTGACGGTGACGGCAAAGGGGACCGGAGGCCACAGCGCCATGCCCCAGGGCAAGATCAACGCGATCCAGGTCCTGACCGCCTTCCTGCAGGAGCTGACAACGCTGGACCCGCAGGACCGGGGGATCTGCGCGGCATACGCGGCGTTCTCCGGCGACTGCGACGGAACGGCGCTGGGCATCGCCTTTGCCGACGAGCCCTCCGGGGCGCTGGTCTGCACAGCGGTGCGGGCCAACATGGACGGCACGATCCCCGAGGTGATGTTTTCCTCCCGCTATCCGGTGACAGACTGCCGGGAGCGGCTGGAGGCGGCGATCCTGCCCGTTATCCACGCCAAGGGCTTTGAGATGAAGGACGTGGCGAACAGCGATCCCCTCTACATCGCCAAGGACGACCCCTTTGTCCAGCGCCTGATGAAGGTCTATCGGGAGACAACGGGAAAGGACCGGGAGCCGTATATCATCGACGGCGGAACCTACGCCAGAAAGCTCAAACACGCGGTGGGCTACGGCGGCGGAAACGGCGTACGGGCCGACTTCCTGCCGGAGGGGCACGGCGCGGTGCACCAGCCCGACGAGGCCCGGAATATTGACGGCATCCTGGAGGCGATCAAGATCTATGTGATGTCGGTCATAGAGCTTGATCAGATGATTCAGGAGGAGCAGTCCGCTTCAGAGGAATGAGGGCGGGCGCGTCTGCGGCAAAATGAACAGGCACCGGTTCTCGGAAACACGCCGAGGGCCGGTGCCTGTTGTGTTGGGCGCGGGCGGATTGCCTACGGGCGGCCGCGCCGCCGGAGGGAGCGGACCAACAGGCCCGCCGCCAGCCCGGCCAGAGCCGGAAAAATCCAGCCAAAGCCCACGCCGGCCAGCGGAATCCAGCGGTCCGCCAGAGCGATCAGGTCCTCGATCCCCAGCGCGGACCGGGCTGGGGCGGGCAGGGCCCGCAGAAAATCCACCACGGCCGCCGCCGCGGTGGGGACAAGCGTCCAGACCAGGAGGGCGCGGTCCGTGCCGAGCAGGCGGGCGCACAGGGTCAGAACAATCAGCACAATGGCCAGGGGATAGAGGAACATCAGCACCGGCTGGGCGTAGGCCACGATGGCGTCCAGCCCCAGATTGGCCAGCAGCAGCGACAGCGCGCAGAAAGATGCCGCCCACACCCGGTAGGACGGCCCGCGGGGGAAGATCTTTACAAAGGTTTCCCCGCAGCTGGTAATCAGGCCCACCGCTGTCTTGAGGCAGGCCACCGTGACTGTCAGGGCCAGGATCACGCCGCCGACACTGCCGAAATAAATTTCCGCGACCTGGGCGAGGACCTCCCCGCCGTTGCTGCTGACGTCCAGTGCCCCGCGGCTCTGGGCGCCTACCGCCGCCACCAGAACGTAGAGCAGCGCCATCAGCAGGGCGCTGAAGAGCCCGGAGTGTATCGTGTTGCGGGCAATGGCCTCCGGCTCTTGGACCCCCAGGCCCCGTATGGCGTCCACCACCACGATTCCAAAGGCCAGGCCGGCCAGCGCGTCCATGGTGTTGTACCCCTCCAGCAGACCGGTGGAGAAGGCGCTGGCGGCATAGTCCCCTGCCGGTGAGATTTCCTGGATGGCGCCCAGGGGCGTGAGCAGCGCCCGTACAAGCAGAATGGAGAGAAGGCAGAGGAAGAGGGGATTGAGGACCTTTCCGATCCAGGTCAGGATTTCTCCGGGCCGCAGGGAAAAAAACACAACCGCCCCGAAGAAGAGCAGAGAGAACAGCGCCAGCCCGGTGGATTGGAGCGCGCTGGGCAGCATCTGCTGGATGCCCACCGTGTAGGAGACGGTGGCACAGCGGGGAATGGCAAAGAAAGGTCCAATGGTGAGATAGAGCCCACAGGTAAAGAACAGGCCAAAGCGCCGGCCGGCCTGACTGCTGAGCTCCAGCAGCCCCTCCGTCCGGCTGATGCCCAGAGCGGCGACGCCCAGCAGGGGAAGCCCCACCCCGGTGACCAGGAAGCCGGCGGCGGCCTGCCAGAGATTGCGGCCTGCCATTTGCCCCATGGAGGCCGGGAAGATCAGGTTTCCCGCGCCGAAAAACATGCCGAAGAGCATGCTGGCTACGGCGATTGTCTCTCGTAATGTCAATTTCTTCACGGCGAAATTCCTCCAGAGGATGGTACAGGAAGCGCTTGTTGATGGGATCATTATACCGCCCTTTGCCGGCGAGGTAAACCCCCAGAGGGAAAAGAGGCGCCCATTCCAGCGGAATGGGCGCCTCTTTCTCAAACCGGGAGGACCTTACAAGTTGAACCGGAAGAGGATGATATCCCCGTCCTGGACCGCCCCAGCGGACTTCGTCCGCCGGGGGCCCCTTTGATTTCACCCGTTCGGGGCGAATCAATCGCCCCTGGCACCAAGGTTTTGCCCCGCAAAACCTTGATCTTGCGTGGTCCAGGCCGGCAAGGTGCCCTTACACGTTAAAACGGAACAGGATGATATCCCCGTCCTGGACCACGTACTCCTTGCCCTCGGAGCGGATGAGGCCCTTCTCCTTGGCGGCGGCCATGGTGCCCATGGCCATCAGGTCATCAAAGGCGATGACCTCCGCCCGGATGAACCCCCGCTCGAAGTCGGTGTGGATCTTGCCGGCGGCCTGGGGGGCCTTGGTGCCCCTTGTGATGGTCCAGGCCCGGCACTCGTCCTCGCCGCTGGTGA
>CALXDE010000197.1 GCA_944386965.1 uncultured Oscillospiraceae bacterium | reverse complement strand
ACCAGGTGGCCAAGATGAAGCAGATCCCTGTCCCCGAGCTCATCGAGGGGAAGAAGCTGCTGTTTGTGGACGACTCCATTGTCCGGGGCACCCAGCTGCGGGAGACGGTGGAATTCCTCTATGAGAGCGGGGCGGAGGAGGTCCACATGCGCTCGGCCTGTCCGCCGATTATGTACGGCTGCAAGTACCTGAACTTCTCCCGCAGCAACTCCGATATGGAGCTGCTGGCCCGGCGGACGGTCCAGGAGCTGGAGGGAGACGAGGGACAGCAGCACCTGGAGGAGTATGCCGACGGCACCAGCGAGCGGGGGAAGTGCATGCTCAGGACCATCTGCGAGAAGTTCGGCTTCACCTCCCTGGGCTATCAGTCCCTGGACGGGCTGCTGGAGGCCATTGGCATCGACCGGGACAAGATCTGCACCTACTGCTGGACGGGGAAAGAGTAACGCTCGTCGAAAAAGGCGCGGCCTTTTCCGACGAGCGGGTGCGGCCTGCTGCGGCGCACTCGCCGCCGCGGCCGCAAGATAAGGTGTGCCGCGCAGGCGCATGTCCTGCTCCGCGCATTTCGAATGTTTTTCCAACAGATGCATGCTCCTGGGAAAGACACGCTGTAAATGCCGTTCCTCGATTTGCGGATGGGGGACGGACAAGGATGGAATACTGTGATTTGGAGGGTTTATGATGGAAAACTCCCGTTCCGAGGCTTACGCCGCCGCCGGAGTGGACATTACCGCCGGCTATCGGGCGGTGGAGCTGATGAAGGCCCATATTGCCCGGACGATGACGGCGGGCGTCTGCGGAGATATCGGAGGCTTCGGCGGCCTCTTTGAGCTGGATGTCGCCGGTATGGAGCGGCCTGTGCTGGTGTCCGGCACCGACGGGGTGGGCACCAAGCTGAAGCTGGCCTTCTTAATGGACAAGCACGATACCGTGGGCATCGACTGCGTGGCCATGTGCGTCAACGATATCATCTGCTGCGGGGCGAAGCCGCTGTTTTTCCTGGATTACATCGCCTGCGGCAAGAACGTGCCTGAGAAGATCGCCGCCATCGTCTCCGGCGTGGCGGAGGGCTGCGTCCAGGCTGGGGCGGCCCTCATCGGCGGGGAAACCGCCGAGATGCCGGGCTTTTATCCCGCTGATGAATACGATCTGGCGGGCTTCTCCGTGGGCGTGGTGGACAAGAAGAAGATCATCGACCACGCCGCCATGGTCCCCGGGGATGTCATCATCGCCCTGCCCAGCAGCGGCGTCCACTCCAACGGCTTCTCCCTGGTCCGCCGGGTGTTCAACGTGGAGCGCTGCAACCTGCGCGCCCCCATCGAGGCCCTGGGCGGCAGGGGGCTGGGGGAGACGCTGCTGGAGCCCACCAAGATCTATGTCAAGCCTGTCCTCTCCCTTCTGGAGCGGGTGCGGGTCAAGGGCATCAGCCATATCACCGGCGGCGGGTTCTATGAGAATATCCCCCGCAGCATCCCCCAGGGACTGTGCGCCAAAATCGAGAAGGCCGCCGTCCGGGTGCTGCCCATCTTCGATCTGATCGCCGAGACTGGGAAGATTTCCCAGCGGGATATGTTCAACACCTTCAACATGGGCGTGGGCATGAGCCTGGTGGTAGCCAAAGAGGACGCCGACAAGGCTCTGGAGATCCTCCGCCAGAGCGGTGAGGACGCCTATATCATGGGCGAGATCGTCCAGGGTGAGGAGAAGGTGGTCCTATGCTGACCGCCCGGATCGCCGTCCTGGTTTCCGGCGGAGGCACCAACCTCCAGGCCCTGATTGACTGCGCGGAGCGGGGGGACCTGCCCCACGGGGAGATCGCCCTGGTGGTGGCGGACAAGGCTGGCATCGGCGCCATCGACCGGGCCAACCGCCACCACATCGACTGCCTGGTGATTCCCAGGAAGGAGCCGGGCTTTGAGGCGCGCGTACAGAGGGCCCTGGCGGAGCGAAACATCGACATGGTGGTGCTGGCAGGGTTCCTGGGCATCCTCTCCGGGGATTTCATCGAGGCCTTCGGAAAGCCCATCCTCAACATCCACCCCTCCCTGATCCCGTCCTTCTGCGGGAAGGGGTTCTACGGTCTGAAGGTCCATCAGGCCGCTCTGGACTACGGCGTCAAAGTCACCGGCGCCACGGTCCACTTTGTCAACGCGATTCCTGACGGGGGGAGGATCATCGCCCAGAAGGCGGTGGACATTCTCCCCGGCGATACGCCGGAGATCCTGCAGCGCCGGGTGATGGAGCAGGCCGAGTGGAAGCTGCTCCCAGCCGCCGCCGAGCAGGTGGCCCGGGAACTTGTGGAGAAAGGAACAACGACATGGAACGACAGAACTTGACGCAGCTGCTTTCCGGCAATCCCTACCCCGGCCGGGGCATCGTCCTGGGCAACGTCTCCCGCCCCGGCGCCAACGCCGCGGTCATCGCCTACTGGATCATGGGGCGCAGCGAGAATTCCCGCAACCGGGTGTTCGAGGCCACGGAGGACGGTATCCGGACCCGTGCCTTTGACGAGAGCAAAATGACGGACCCCTCCCTCATCATCTATCACCCTGTCCGGGTGGTGGGGCAGGAGATCGTGGTCACCAACGGCGACCAGACCGACACCATCCGGGACTA
>CALXDE010000196.1 GCA_944386965.1 uncultured Oscillospiraceae bacterium | reverse complement strand
AAGCCCACGATCTGGGCCCCCAGCACCCGGCCGGTGTCCCTGGCAAAGAGGACCTTGATGGTCATGTCCGTGGCCCCGGGGTAGTAGGTGGCGTGGCTGGCGGAGAAGGTCACGGTCTTGTCATAGGCGATGCCCGCCTCCTTCGCCTGCTTCTCGTTGATGCCTGTGGCGGCGATGGTCATATCGAAGAGCTTGAGCACCGAGGAGCCCTGGGAGCCCCGGAAGGTGCTGGCAATTCCGCAGAGGTTGTCCGCGGCGACGCGGCCCTGCTTGTTGGCCGGCCCGGCCAGGGCGATAAGTGCCGGGCGGCCGGTGACGAAGTGGCGCACCTCCACCGCGTCCCCCACGGCGTAGATATCCGGGTCAGAGGTCCGCATGTGCGCATCCACCACGATGGAGCCCTTGGCCCCCAGCTTCAGGCCCGCCTCAGCGGCCAGATGACTGTCCGGCACCACGCCGATGGCCAGGAGCACCAGGTCCGTCTCCAGACTGGTGCCGTCGTTGAGTTCCACGGTGAGTCCGTTCTCGGAGGGGACAACGGCGGTATAGGTGGTATTCAGCCGCAGATCCACCCCCTTGTCCCGGAGATAGGCGTGGACGCTGCTGGCCATATCGCCGTCCAGAGGCGGCATCACATGGCCGCTGCGCTGGAGGAGCGTCGTGGCCACCCCGGCATGGAGCAGGTTCTCCGCCGTCTCCAAGCCGATGAACCCGCCGCCGATGACCACCGCCCGGCGGGGCCTCTGCCGCGTCACGTAGTCCCGGATGCGGTAGGTGTCCTCCACCGTGCGCAGGGTGAAGACCCGGGGATCGTCCAGTCCGGCCCCCTCCGGACGTACCGCCTTGGCGCCGGGGGACAAAAGCAGCTTGTCATAAGTTTCCTCGTACACACTCCCATCCTCCAGGCGGCGGACGGTGACAGTCTTTCGCTCCGGGCAAATGGCGGTGACCTCATGTCTGACCCGCACGTCGATATTGAAGCGGCGGCGGAAGCTCTCCGGGGTCTGGAGCGTCAGCGCCCTCTTGTCAGCAATGACGCCCCCGACATAGTAGGGCAGTCCGCAGTTGGCATAGGACACAAATCCCGTGCGCTCCAGGACCACGATCTCCGCTCCTTCATCCAGACGGCGCAGGCGGGCAGCCGCCGTGGCGCCTCCCGCCACGCCCCCTACAATGACAACCTTCATACTTTTCTTCCTCCTATTCCAGTTCTCCGTGATAGCTCAATATTCCGCCGATGTTGACGGCCGCAAACCCCCGCCGGGTCAAAATGGCGCAGGCCTGCCCGCTTCGCCCCCCGCTGCGGCAATAGACGAACAGGGGCGCGTCCCGATCCAGTTCCGCGCTGCCGACGCGGTCCAGCGGGATATTCCGACTGCCGGGCACATGGCCGGAGGCGTACTCCTCCGGCGTGCGCACATCCAGCAGCACCGCCCCCGGCGTCTGCCGAAAGCGCTCCACCCCGTCGCTCATATCCGAGCGTGTCAATATGGAAAATATGGACATATCCTGGTCCTCCTTCCGGTTTCTATCCGCCGTGATCCATCCCAGTATATCCCAATTCTCCCCTCGCAACCGTGACCAAATCACCTAAATCCCCAGGATGTGCTCCAGTCCCCACGCCACGCCGTCCTCCGCGTTGCTTCTGGTCACAGCGTCTGCCGCCGCCAGGCAGGCGGCCGTGGCGTTTTCCACGGCAATGCCCACCCCCGCGAAGGCCAGCAGCTCCTTGTCGTTGTCCCCGTCGCCGAAAGCCGCCGACTCCTCCCGGGAGAGGCCCAGCCACTCCAGAAGGAACCGCAGGCCGCTGTGTTTCCCGGCGTCCCGGTGGGAGAGCTCCAGAAGCCTTGCGATGGACGAGGTGATGTACAGATCCGGCGTCTCCCGCTCCAGCAGCTCCCACAGCCTGCGCTTGGTCGCCCCATCCCGGACCACCACGTCCATCCCCTCCAGCTCGTGGCTGTGGGCGCGGAGAAACCCCGCGATATCCGCCTCCGGCCGCCGGGTGCGCCGGACATAGGCCACGGCCAGGGCGTCGGCTCCGTAGTGGGCCGGGTCCTCCACATAGGCCCGGTCGGCGTAAGCCTGACCGGCAATGAATCCCTCCAGGGCCACATCCTCCCCCGCCGTCAGCGTCAGCACCCGCTCCACCGACTCCGGCGTCAGGAGGAAGCGGTGGAGGCAATCCCCCGTGGGAATGTGGTACACCGCCGCCCCGTTGGAGGTGATGGCATACTCGATCCCCGGAACCGCCAGCACATCCGCCGGCAGGGAGGTGAACGTCCGGCCGCTGGCGATCACCAGGCGGATGCCCTTCGCCGCGGCCCGCTCCAGGGCCGCCCGGTTTCCCGGCGACAGGCGTCCCTCCCCATTCAGGGTTGTCCGGTCCATATCCAGCGCGATGCAGCGAATCGCCATGTGTCACATTCCTCCCGCCGTATGTCGAATCTGTGTCGGTACCATTCTACCACACTCCCCTCCCCGGCGCAATGGAGCGGTGCCGGGAAGCCTTCCGGTCCGCGCCGGAGAAATGCCGGTTGTGAAAATGCCGATGGAGAAAGCTTTCCCGAACCGTCCGCGCCGCTGGCGCCAAACGCCGTCTCTTCTCCATTCTTTTTCCCTCCATCGGGCCGCCGGAGGGAGGAGGCGTCTGCATTTATCGTTCACACGCCGCCGGCGTCCAGTTCCCGCTTTTTCCAATTTTGTGCAGATTTTTTCGTTCCATGTGCTTTTCCGGCGGTTCCGGATTTGCTATAGTGAGGAAAAGAACCCGTCAGAAAGGAGGGGACCGCCATGCTGCCGGAGGAACTGCGGGAACAGAACAAACGGCAGACTGTGGAAAAGGCTCTGGAGCTCTTCATCCAGCAGGGGGTGGACCAGACCACCATCCGGGACATCGCCGCTGCCGCGGGACTCACCGAGCGGTCGGTCTACCGGTATTTTGAATCCAAATCCGCTGTGGTGCTGGCCACCACCTTCCTCTTCTGGGAGCGGACTGCCCAGCGGGTGGAGGCCCTGGTCCAGCAGCGCTTTTATCAGGGGATGCCGGGCATCGAGCAGATCCGCATCATGCTGACCTTCTACTCCCGAATGTATCTGGAGCACCCCGAGTACATCCGCTACATCATCCAGGCGGAGGCGGCGCTCTATAGCGCGGGCCTGACCGCGGACATCCAGTATCGGCCGCCGGGGCGTTTCCAGACCTCCGACACGCCCATGATCCGGGCCATCCGGGCGGGCCTTGCCGACGGCAGCGTCAGCGCTGCGGCGGATGTGGAGGAGATCTATTACAACGCCTATGACGCCATTCTGGGCACCATGCAGCGGCAGGCCCTGGGCTCCACCACCTGCGACCTGGATCAGCAGCGGCGCATGGAGCACCTGTGCGAGCTGTTTCTCAAAGCCTTCCAGGGGCTGGCGTAGCCGCCTTCCCGGAGTGTCCCGGCAATTTACAAACTGTTCACAGTTCTGCCGCAAAATTTTCAGGATTTCGCTGCCAAAATGCGGTATGCTGAGGCCATCCTATCACACACCCTTTTTCAAAGTCCGGCAAACCGCCGGCAGCCCCCCGCGGCAACGGGGGTTCCATCCAACCACGTTCCCTGGCCATTGGTCAGGCACTTGATGTCACGGCAGCCGCCGTGAATAAGCCGACAAGTCTTTTTCTGGGGCGCGATTCCAAAGGAATCGCGCCCCAGACCAATTTTCAGAGGACAGGGCGCCCACCGCCATCCCCTTCCCCTCTATCGGGAAAACCGCTCCCGCACAGCCCGGTTCCCCCGGGCTATCACAGCCTGGCCGGAGGGCCCCAGGGCACTCTCCAGCAGCCTCAGCTCCGCCGCCAGGCCCTCCCCGTGGGGGACGCCTACGGCGCCGGCGTCGGACCCGGAGGCAATCAGCGCTCCCCCGGCCGCCGCTGTTTGCAGGGCTGCGGACTGCTCCCGCAGCAGCCGCTCCACCACCGCCGGCCGGCAGCCCTGGCGGCCCGCGAAGGGCGCGATGGCCGCCAGGGTGGGCACCCACACCGCCCCTGTCTCCGCCAGCAGCTTCAGGCATTCTTCATCCATGTAGTAGCCGTGCTCAATGCTGTCTGTCCCCGCCTCCAGGGCGGCGCGGACGGCGTCCGCGCCGTTGACATGGGCCATCACCGCAAAGCCCTCCCCGTGGGCAACGCGCACCAGCTCCCGGATTTCCGCGGCGGGCACTGGCGGACAGGAGAGCTTCCCATACGCCGAGAAATCCAAAATGCCGGAGAACATCAATTTGATGAAATCCGCCCCCAGGGCCCCGGCCTGGGCCACCAGGGCGCGATACTCCCCCATGGAATCGTATCCCCGGCCCACGATGCCTCCATAGCGCCCGGCCCGGTGGATGGCAAAGGCCGGCGTCACATACCGGATACCATACTCCGCCGCCAGCTTCTTCGCCCGCACTGACGCCCCGAAGGGATCGCCCCCGTCCCGGTACCAGGTGATTCCCCGGTCCCGATAGGCCGCCAGATGGGCCCGGATCGCCGGCAGATTCGGCCCGCTTTTGTGGAGATCCCTGGCTTTTTTGAAGTCCAGGCCGTCCATAAAGATATGCCCGTGGCACTCACAGCGCTCCATGGAGCCAAACACGCTCACTCCGTCTCCTCCCCTCTCGGTCCAAACGCCGCGCCCTCCGGCCCCGGCCACCGGCACTGTTTCAGGTCCACCCGCCCGTCGGGCAGGAAGGGCACCCCCTCCATCTCCAGGAGCATGCGGTGCGTCTCCCTTCCCATGGGGCGGAACGCCGCGCACAGGCCACCCATGCGGTTGACCACCCGGTGACAGGGCACGTCCCCTGGCGCGGCGCTCATGGCGCAGCCCACGATCCGGGACAGGCGGGGATTTCCCGCCAGCGCCGCCAGCTGTCCATAGGTGGCCACCTGTCCGCTGGGGATCTGGCGGGCCAATTGATAGATTGTTGTGAATGTATGTTCCATCGCTTTCCCTCCCCCGGGTCTGTTTGCCCCATTGTACTCCCGAGGCAGCGGATTTTGCAAGAGGGAAGTAGCCGGGCCCCTGCGGACTGATCCGCAGGGGCCCGAACGCGATTCCGTTTTCTGTGCGCTGTCACTCAGGCGATCATGCCCTGCTCCCGCAGGAACGTCTCCGCCACCTCCTGAATGGAGCGCCCCTCCACATCCACCTGATAGGTGAGGTCGGTCATCGTCTCGTTGGTAAAGGCATCCCCCAGCATATTCAGGACCTCCTTCAGGTTGGGCGCCTCGTCGGCGAAGCGCTCAAACATGTCCGCGCGGACCAGATAGGCCCCGTTATACTCTGGGAAGAAGCTCTTGTCATCCTCCAGGATCTTCAGGTCCGCCTTGCGGTTCAAGCCGTCGGTGGTGTACACCTCGGTGACCTGGATGTTGCCGTTGGCAATGGCGGTATACTTGAAGTTGATGTCCACCGGGTTGGCCGCCTTGAAATCAAGCCCGTAAAACTCCACAAAGGGGGTGTATTTCATGCTGCCCTCCTGGGTGAAGAAGCCGTGCTCGGCGCCGAAAATCAGCTCCCCCGCCACCGGGATCAGGTCGCTGACCGTCTCCAGGCCGTACTGCTCGGCGGTAGCGTTGGTGACGGCGATGGCATAGGTGTTGTCGATGCCCAGCTTATCCAGCAGATAGACGCCGTAGTCCTCCATGGTGGTCTGGTTGACAAAATCGTAGAGCGTCATCCCCTCGGGGATATCCACCGTATCCAGATGGAGGAAGGTGGTGAGCACCGTGCCGTCGTAGCTGACCATCATGTCGCAGGAGGGCTTGGCGGCGGTCAGCTCGTTGAACTGGTTCACCGCGGTCATCTGATCCAGGACGGTCACCTCCAGGTCCGTGTGCTCCTCCACCAGGAGCTTGGCCATGTAGGTCAGGAGCTTTGTCTCGGAGTACTCCCCGTCGTACATCACCAGGCCCTGGCTTCCCCCGGCAAAGGTGAAACTGCCGGCTACCAGCACCACGCAGACCCCGGCGGCCAGGGCGCTCAGGGCGGCCTTCCGGCCCTTCTTCTGCTTTCCCTGCTCCAGCAGCCGCTCCATCTGCGCCATGATGGTATCAAACAGCAGGGCGATCACCATCAGCGCCAGGGTGGGCAGCAGGATCTGGGACATGTTGCTGGTGCGGATGCCCTGGTAAATCGCGTCGCCCAGGCCGCCGCCGCCCACAAGGGCGGCAAACACCGCCGTACCGATGGCGTTGACCACGGCGATGCGGATGCCGGTGAAGATCATGGGCAGGGCGTTGGGAAGCTCCACCTGAAACAGCTGCCCCATGCGGCTCATGCCGCAGCCCTTGGCCGCCTCCTTCAGCCCTGAGGGCACCTCCTGCAGTCCCAGGCAGGTGTTGCGCACAATGGGCAGCAGGGAGTAGAGCGTGATCCCCAGAATGACCGTGGGCTTGCCGGCGCCCAGAAAGACCATGATGATGCCCAGCAGCGCCAGGGACGGAACCGTCTGCAGCAGATCCGCCACCCAGAGGATGGGTTTTCGCACCACCGGGCACAGGTAGCTCAGCACGCCCAGGGGCAGCCCCACAACCAGCGAGAGAAGCGCCGCCAGCAGGACAATGTACAGATGCTCAAAAATCAGGGTAAAACTCATTTCTCCGCCTCCTTCCGAAGCCCGCGGGGCACCACGCGCTTTTGCAGCAGATCGATCAGCGCCCCCAGGACCACCGCGATGACGGCCGCCGGGATGGCCCCGGTGATGATGAGGAGGTCATTGTTGGACTCCACGCCCTGATAAACGAAGTTTCCCAGGCCGCCCAGGCCGATCATGGAGGCCAGCACCGCCCAGCTGACGGTGTAGACCGTGGACAGCCGCAGCCCGCCGATGATGCTGGGCAGGGCCAGAGGCATCTCCACCTTGGCCAGCGTCTGGAGCCGGGTCATGCCGCAGCCCTTGGCCGCCTCGATGTACTTCCCCTCCACGCCGGTCAGGCCTGTGTAGGTGTTTTTCAGCACCGGAAAGGTGGCGTAAATGGACAGGGCGATAATCACCGTGATGGGGACCATGCCCAGCTGCAAAAACAGCAGTCCGATGAACACCACGCCGGGGATGGTCTGGAACACCGAGAGCACCGGCAGCAGCACGGTGGCGTATTTCGACGGCAGGCGGGAGAGCAGGATGCCAAACAGCACCCCCATCACAAATCCCGCCGCCACGGAGACAAACACATAGAAGAGGTGGGTCACAACGGCCTGCTGGAGCATCTGGCTGTTGGCCCGCAGAAAATCCAGATATCCGCTCATTTCTCCTCCCCCCACAGCGTCTCAGCCACCACCCGGGCCATGCGGTTCTTGGTGATGATGCCGGCGATGGTATCGTCTTCCTTGAGGACCACCACAAAGCTGGCGTTGGTGCCCAGCAGGTAGTCCATGGACTCCCGGGCGTATTCCCCCACCCGCACGGTGCGGTAGTCCGTGGAGATCAGGGACAGGATACCGGAGGCGGTGCGGCCGTACTTGCGGATGTTGTTGATGGGCAGGACCCCCAGGTACTTGTCGTTCTCGTCCACCACCAACAGGGTATCGATGCCGCTGCGGGCCATTTTCTCCGCGCATTCCAGAATGCCCCGATCCTTGGACACCACGAAGGGCTTGGTCATCATGCAGTCCTCCACCCGCAGCTGGTCGGACTCCACCGGCGACCGCTTTCCCAGGAAGCTGCGCACCAAATCCGAGGCCGGGTGCTCCAGCATCTGCTCCGGGGAGTCCATCTGCTCGATCTCCCCCTGGTTCATAAACAGGATCACATCCGCCAGCTTCAGCGCCTCGTCCATGTCGTGGGTGACAAAGACAATGGTCTTGTTGAGCTTTTTCTGGAGCTTCTTCACCTCGTCCTGGAGCACCTCCCGGGTCATGGGGTCCAGGGCGCCGAAGGGCTCATCCATCAGCACCACCGGGGGCGAGGCCGCCAGGGCCCGCAGCACGCCGATGCGCTGCTGCTGCCCGCCGGAGAGTTCGTTGGGATACTTGTGGGCATACTGCTCATAGGGCAGCCCCACCATCTCCAGATACTCCCGGGCCAGCTGGCTGTACTTGCTCTTGTCCATCTTCAGGAGCTTGGGCACCACGCAGATATTCTGCTCCACGGTCATGTTGGGGAACAGGCCGATCTGCTGGATCACATAGCCGATGTGGCGGCGCAGCTGCACGGGATTGATCTTGGAGATATCCTCCCCGTCCATGAGGATGCGCCCCCCGTCGGGCTCGGAGAGACGGTTGATGAGCTTGAGCGTGGTGGTCTTGCCGCATCCGGATGGCCCGATGAGCACCAGGAACTGCCCGTCCGGGACCGTGAAGGACAGGTCCTTGAGAATCTTGGTATTACCGTAGTTCTTCATCACGTGTTCAAACTGAATCATGGAGCTCCTCCCTTGTATCAAATGTGATAAGCCCCGCCTGGGGCTGTCGATTTCCTTTCCGCCGCCACAAACCGGGCCGACGCCTCCGCCGCCGCCGGCGGCCCCACCAGAATGATCACATCCCCGTCGTAGAGTTCCGCGTAGGGCCCGGGCGAGAGGATGATGTTGGCGCCCCGGCGAATGGCCACGATGGTGCCGCCGGTGCTCTGCCAGTATTTCAGCTGCCCCAGGCTCTTTCCGATCACCGGAGATCCCTTGGGCACGGTGATCTCATAGTTGGGCAGGGGCTCGCCCTCCACCACGTGGGGGCGGTTTTTCAGCAGCGCCCGGGTAAACTGGGTCAGCTGCTGGTGGAGCTCATCGTACCGGTCCAGCAGCTCGGCGAACTGCTGGAGCAGGGACTGGGGTGAGGCGCTCTCCTCGAAATTGACCAGATAGCGCCTGGCGTTGTCCGTGGAGAGGACCACGGCGCCGCTCTGGGCCTTGATCTCCAGCACCTTCATGTCCGCCAGCAGGCGCAGGGCCCGGCGGATCGTCTCCGGCGAGACGCCGTACTCCGATGCCAGCATCGATCTTCCAAACAGCTTGCCGCCCTCCGGAAACTCCCCCTTGGCAATCCGCGCCGCCAGATCCCTGGCAATGTGCAGATACTGGGAGGTCGCGGCAATCTTCTCCATATGGGTCCCCTCTTTTTCCTTTGATTTTTTCCTATTATAAACTGACAACTTGTATTTGTCAAGTAAGTTGTCAGATTTCCCCTCCTTCGACAGGCCGTCCCCCTGCTGCAGCAGGAGCGGCGGCGATGGAAAATCCGGCGGCCTCAGCAAGCGGGCTCCGTCCGAAAACAGCGGGATGGGCGCAGGCAAAACCTCCCGCGACAGCCGATTGCCGCCCGATCGCGCACTGTCCAGGAGGAAAATTGCCGGCACGATGGGAGCGGAAAAAGAAGGCGGGACCGCCGCCTTGACAGGACGCGCCTTTTCTGTTACGCTCTCCCTGTCGATCCCCATTTGCCAAAGA
>CALXDE010000195.1 GCA_944386965.1 uncultured Oscillospiraceae bacterium | reverse complement strand
GGAGGTGTCGAAGTTCTGGAGGAACCAGAGCACCACGCTCATGGCCAGGATGATGGTGCCCGCCCGGGTCAGGAAGTCCCGCACCCGCTCCCACACGTGGAGAGAGATGTTCTTGAGGGTGGGCATCCGGTAGGGGGGCAGCTCCAGCAGGAAGGGGGCGGGCTCGCCCTTGAAGAGGGTCTTTTTCATGAAGATGCCGCTGAAAATCGCCATCAGCAGGCAGAGAATGTAGATAGAGAAGACGATAAGACCGCCAAACTGGGGGAAGAAGGCCGCGGTCATCAGACCGTAAATGGGGAGCCGGGCCCCGCAGGACATGAAGGGCACCAGCAGGATCGTCATGCGCCGGTCCTTCTCATTCTCCATGGTGCGGGCGCCCATGATGGCGGGCACCGTGCAGCCAAAGCCCATGAGCATGGGGATGAAGGCCTTGCCGCTCAGGCCGAAGTGGCGCAGCGTCCGGTCCATGACAAAGGCGGCCCGGGCCATGTAGCCCGTGTCCTCCAGCATGGAGAGGAACAGGAAGAGCATGGCGATCTGGGGCAGGAACACCAGCACGCCGCCCACGCCGGCGATGATACCGTCTACAATGAGCCCCCGGACCCAGTCCGGGGCGGCGATGTGGGTCAGCCACCCGGCCACGCCGGGGCTGAGCACGTCGTCAATGAACAGCGCCAGCAGGTCCCCCAGCCACTTTCCCGGCCCGGAGAAGGTCAGGAGGAACATCAGCAGCATCATGCCCAGGAACACCGGGATGGCCCAGATCTTGTGGGTCGCCACGGCGTCGATGCGCTCGGTGACGGTCTTTTTCCCGCCGCGCTCGGGCTTGTGGACCGCGTAGCGCACGACCCGCTCGATGAATTTGTAGCGGCTGTCGGCGATCATGGTTTCCCGGTCCCCCAGGGGGTTGGCGGCCTCGTACTCCCGGGCGATCTGCTCAATGCGCTCCCGGGTGGTGTCCCCCAGCCCCAGGGCCTTGGCCACCTCCTCGTCTCCCTCCAGCAGCTTGATGCTGGCCCAGTGGGCGGGGATGCCCACGCCGTAGCACCGGTCGTGGATCAGCTCGGTGATGCGGTGGTGGATGGCGTGGGTGAAGTCGTCATACAGGTCATCCGGCTCCAGGGTCAGGCCCGTGTGCATCATGTGGTGGGCCTCCTGGACCAGCTTGTCGATGTTCTTGTTGTCCCGGGCGGAAATGGGCACCACCGGGATGCCCAGCTGGGCGGAGAGCCGGTCGCAGTCGATGGTGATGCCCTGCTTCTCCACCTCGTCCATAAAGTTCAGGGCCATCACCGTGGGCCGCTCCAGCTCCAGCAGCTGCATGGTGAGATAGAGGTTGCGCTCCAGATTGGTGGCATCCACAATGTTGATGATGGCGTCCGGCTTCTCCTCGATGATGAATTTCCGGGCCACGATTTCCTCCATAGAGTAGGGGGAGAGGGAGTAGATGCCCGGCAGGTCCACCAGCGTGAAGCTCAGCTCCCCCACGTGGGCGATGCCCTCCTTTTTCTCCACGGTGACGCCGGGCCAGTTGCCCACATACTGGTTGGAGCCGGTCAGCGCGTTAAAGAGGGTGGTCTTGCCGGCGTTGGGATTGCCCACCAGGGCCACCTTCCACTGGCGCTTGTCGTGGGCGGTGGCGTCATACTGCCGGGGATGCTGCTCCTGTTCGTGGATGTGGGCCCGGCGCATGGCCTCCTCGCTCCCGCGGTCGCGGCAGTCGCCGCCGCAGGCGGCGCAGTTCCCATAGCAGCCCCCGCGGAGCTGGTATGCCTCGTCGCCGGTCTGGGCCTTGGCCGCCTCCGCCTCCGTCAGGGACTCCACCGTGATCTGGGCAGCGTCCTCCCGCCGCAGGGACAGGGCGTATCCCCGCAGGGAGATCTCCAGCGGGTCCCCCATGGGAGCCACCTTCACCAGCTTCACCACTGTGCCAGGGGTGATGCCCATATCCACCAGACGGCGCTTCACTGCGCCCCGCTGGTTGCCTACCTGGCGGATGAGGCAGATGCCTCCCACCGCCAGCTGATTGAGTGTCATGGTATTCTTCTTTTCATCTCTCATAGTCCATAGACTTCCTCCCTAGATTGCCATTTTATCATAGGGCACCCGGGCGGCCTTGTCAAGAGAAGGTTCTGTAAAGTCCCGCCCCGGGCTTGCCGCTCCGGGCCGTCTTTCCTCCCGCCGATGACAGCGCCCGGATACATTATTATAATATACGGAAACGATTCCGCGGCCCTCCCGCCCGGCGGCGCTTTTTCGGTCCGCCGGGAACCGCGGCCCGTCCGTCCACATAGGCTGAGATAGCACAAAAGGAAGGGAGGCGCAGATCTTGGCCTCTACTCTGGACCAACTGCCCATCGGCGGCACCGCCGTGGTGACCGCTCTCACCTTCACCGGCGGCAAGCGGCGGCGGATGCTGGACCTGGGCTTTGTCCCCGGCGCGGCGGTATCCGCCCTCCAGGCCAGCCCCTGGGGCGACCCGGTGGCCTACGGCGTCAGCGGCGCGGTCATCGCCCTGCGGCGGGAGGACGCGGCGCGCATCGCCATCTCAGAAAAGGGAGGTTCTGCCATTGACTGAGCAGAGGGAACGCACCTGTACCGTGGCCCTGGCGGGAAACCCCAATGTGGGCAAATCCACATTGTTCAACGCCCTGACCCGCCTTCACCAGCACACGGGCAACTGGCCCGGCAAAACCGTGGCCACTGCCCGTGGCCGCTTTACATACCGCCGGACGGACTTCACCCTGGTGGATCTGCCCGGCACCTACTCCCTCCTGGCCGACAGCCCCGAGGAGGAGATCGCCCGGGACTTTCTCCAGTCCGGCCAGGCCGACGTCACCCTGGTGGTGGCCGACGCCACCTGTCTGGAGCGCAACCTGCATCTTGTTTTGCAGGTCATGGAGCGGGCCTATCCGGTGGTGCTGTGCGTCAACCTGATGGACGAGGCCGGCAAGCGCGGCATCGCCCTGGACCTGACCGCCCTCCAGGACGCCCTGGGCATTCCCGTGGTGGGAACGGCGGTCCGGGGCGGCGAGGGCCTGAACGCCCTCCGGGAAACCCTGTGGCAGGCGGCGCGGCAGCCGCTTCCCCCGCCCCGGCCCCAGGTGGTCTGTCCGGATCTGACGGGGCTGTCTCCAGAACAGCGGGAGGACGCCCTTACCGGCGCTCTGGCGGCCCGGGCCCGGGAGCTGGCGGCTCTGTCGGTCCGAGTGCCCCCGCGGGCCGACCGCCGTGACCGGCGGCTGGACCGGCTGCTGACCTCCCGGGCCACCGGCATTCCGGTGATGCTTCTGCTGCTGGGGCTGGTGTTCTGGCTCACCATCGCCGGAGCCAACGTCCCCTCAGCCCTGCTCTCCGACGCGCTGCTGGGCCTCCAGGAGCCTCTGCGGGACCTGCTGGTCTTTCTGCCCCGGGCTGTCCGAAGCGCCCTGGTGGACGGGGTATACCGGACGGTGGCCTGGGTGGTATCCGTCATGCTGCCCCCCATGGCCATTTTCTTTCCCCTTTTCACTCTGCTGGAGGACGCGGGATATCTGCCCCGGGTGGCGTTTAACCTGGACCACGCCTTCCGCGGGGCCGGCGCCCACGGCCGCCAGAGCCTCACCATGTGCATGGGGTTCGGGTGCAACGCCTGCGGCGTCACAGGCTGCCGGATCATCGACAGCCCCCGGGAGCGGCTCATCGCCATCCTCACCAACGCCTTCGTCCCTTGCAACGGCCGTTTTCCCACCCTCATCGCCCTGCTGACCATGTTCTTTGTCGCCAGCGGCGGACTGGCCGGGTCCCTCCTGTCGGCGGCGCTGCTGCTGGGGGCCATTGTCCTGGCGGTGGGTATGACCCTGGTCATGTCCAAGCTGCTCTCCCGCACCGTCCTCAGAGGGACGCCCTCCGCCTTCTCTCTGGAACTGCCTCCCTACCGGATGCCCCAGATCGGAAAGGTCCTGGTCCGTTCCCTCCTGGACCGGACGGTGTTTGTCCTGGGGCGGGCCGTGACGGTGGCGGCGCCGGCGGGACTGCTCATCTGGATTCTGGCCAATGTCACCGTGGGCGGCGCGCCCCTGCTCACCGCCTGCGCGGCGTTCCTGGACCCGCTGGGGCGGCTGATGGGGCTGGACGGCATGATTCTGCTGGCTTTTCTGCTGGGCTTTCCGGCCAACGAGATCGTTCTCCCCATTCTGCTGATGGGCTACCTCTCCACCGGGACCCTGACGGACTACGCCGGCCTGAGCGAACTGAAGCATCTGCTGATCCTCCACGGCTGGACGGCGGAGACAGCCCTGTGCGCCGCGGTGTTCACCCTGTTCCATTTTCCCTGCGGGACCACCGCCGTGACGATTCACCGGGAAACCGGAAGCCTGCGGTGGACGCTCCTGGCCGTTGTGCTGCCGACCATCACCGGCATCCTGCTGTGCGCCGCCATCCATCTGTGCGCCGCCTGGCTGCCGTTTCCCGGATAAACCGCGTACGCGCGGGAGGCAGCGGCGGGGCGGCCCCCTGCGCCGGCAATGACAATGTGGATCTTGCCGCCGACAAACAGCAGAGCCTTCCGGCGGCCTTCGGGCCGCCGGAAGGCTCTCTTCGCGCGGATGCCACGGCATCGGAAATCGTTTGCCAAGTGCCCCGCCCTATGGTATACTGGACACGTCGGCCCGCGGCGGCAAGGTGTCCCCGGGCCATTCCGGCCGCCGGGAATCCGGCGGCCCACGAGAGAGAGGTTAACAAAAATGATTTCTGACGCTTCCCAGAGGCGCCCCGGCCGCCCGGGCGGTATGGCGCTGTGATCCGCCGGCTGCGCGTCTGTCTGGGCGCGGGGCATGACCCCTACTATAATCTGGCGGCGGAGGAGTATCTGCTGGAACACGTGGAGGAGGGTTGCTGCACCCTCTACCTGTGGCGCAATCAAAACACGGTGGTCATCGGCCGCAACCAGAACGCCTGGCAGGAGTGCCAGACCGCCCTGCTGGAGCGGGAGGGGGGGCATCTGGCCCGGCGCCTCTCCGGCGGCGGGGCGGTATTCCACGATCTGGGAAACCTGAATTTCACCTTTCTGCTCCCCACCGCCGATTACGACGTGGCCCGGCAGCTGTCCGTCATCGCCGGCGCCTGCCGGAGCCTGGGTATCCGCGCCGAGGCCTCCGGGAGAAACGATCTGCTGGCGGAGGGGCGGAAATTCTCCGGCAACGCCTTTTACCAGACCGGACAGCGTGCCTACCACCACGGCACGCTTCTGGTGGATGTGGATATGGAGCGCCTGGGCCGGTATCTGCGCCCTTCCCAGGCCAAGCTGGCCGCCAAGGGAGTCGCCTCGGTCCGCTCCCGGGTGGTCAATCTGCGGGAGCTGCGGCCGGATCTCACCATGTCCGCCCTTCGGGAGGCCCTGGAGGAGGCCTTTGGCCAGGTCTACGGCCTCCCCTGGGAGCGGCTGAGCGCGGAGGAGCTGGACCAGGATGCCCTGCATGAGCTGGCGCGGCGCAACCGCTCCTGGGAGTGGATCTATGGGCGGAGCCTCCCCTTCTCCTTCTCCTGCCAGGAGCGCTTTGACTGGGGGGAACTCCGGCTCCAGCTCCAGGTGGAGGAGGGCGTGGTCCATACCGCCCAGGTCTACTCAGACGCCATGGACTGGCAGATCGCCCCGGCTCTGGAGCGATGGCTGCCCGGCTGCCGCTTCTCCCGGGAGGCGCTGGAGGAGCGGCTTCTCGCGGCTCTGGGCCCCGGCGGGGTCTGCCGGGATCTGAGCGGAATGCTGGCCCGGCAGGGACTGTGATCCCCCGGCCCGCCACGAAGCATTCTGCCCGCCCCGGCGCGGACGTCTGAAGGGGCAGTCCGCTCCGGCTCCGCGGGATACAAATGAAATCTATTTTTTTAGGAGGAGTCAACTATGGGAGTCAATCTGCGCGGAAGGAGCTTCCTGAAGCTTCTGGACTACACGCCGGCGGAGATCCGCTATCTGCTGGACCTGAGCAAGGATTTCAAGCGCCTCAAGCGCGCCGGCGTTCCCCACGACAGCCTGCGGGGAAAGAACATCGTGCTGCTGTTTGAAAAGACCTCCACCCGCACCCGCTGCGCCTTCGAGGTGGCTGGACGGGATCTGGGCCTGGGCGTCACTTATCTGGACCCGGGCAGCTCGCAGATGGGGAACAAGGAGAGCGTGGAGGACACCGCCCGGGTCCTGGGCCGCATGTACGACGGCATTGAGTATCGGGGCTTCCAGCAGTCCACGGTCCAGGAGCTGGCGGACTGCTCCGGCGTGCCGGTGTGGAACGGCCTGACCGATCAGTTCCACCCCACCCAGATGCTGGCGGACCTGCTGACCATGGAGGAGAGGTTCGGCACGCTCAAGGGCCTGCGCTTCACCTACATGGGGGACGCCCGGAACAACATGGGCAACTCTCTGATGGTGGCCTGCGCCAAGATGGGCCTCCATTTCACCGCCTGCGCCCCCAAGGAGCTCTTCCCGGCGGCGGATCTGGTGGAGACATGCCGGGAGCTTGCCAGGGAGAGCGGCGGCAGCGTCACCCTGACGGAGGATGTGCAGGCGGGCACCGCCGGCGCCGACGTGATCTATACGGATATCTGGGTTTCCATGGGCGAGCCGGCGGAGGTCTGGTCCTCCCGCATCCGGCTTCTGAAGCCCTATCAGGTCAACAGCGCCGTCATGGCCAACGCCAAGCCCACCGCCATTTTCATGCACTGCCTGCCCTCTTTCCACGACACCAAGACCACCATTGGCAAACAGATCGCCGAGCAGTACGGTATTCCGGAGATGGAGGTGACGGACGAGGTCTTCACCTCCGGGCAGTCTGTGGTCTTTGACGAGGCGGAGAACCGGATGCACACCATCAAGGCCGTGATCTACGCCACGCTGTGCTGACCGGCCGGTCGGACGCGTTTCAGCCAGAAAAAGGAGAGAACGAGAATATGGCTTTTCAGCTTCCTGCTTATCACCATCCGGACTTTACCCAGCCCCTGTTCACCCAGGCGCCGGATGTGAAGACAGCCCCCGTGGAACGGGACGGGGTGGCGCCGGACAACTTCCACAGCACCTCCATGTACCCCGAGTATTTCAAGGTGGAGGGCAGATGGCTCCTGGCCGAGGAGAGCCGCATGGACGCCAGCGTGGTGCTGCGGCCGGACGGCACGCTCTCCGTGGTGGAAAACCGCAATCTGAAGAGAGGGGACGGGGTGATCCTGGGCCGCAGTGAGCGGTGCGAGGACGGGATCTACATGCACTGCACCGGCTTTACGGACGAACACGGAAACGTGGACGACCAGTTCGTGTTCCGCCAGGGCCGCAGCCGGGAAACCTCCTACGCCCGGGATTACGACCGGCTGATGGACCTGCTGCGCTATGAGCGGGAGCACGGCAACATCCTGTGGGTCATGGGCCCGGCCTTCTCCTTTGACGCCGACGCCCGCCGGGCCATGCAGGCCATGGTGGAAAATGGCTACACCCACGGGCTCATGGCCGGCAATGCCCTGGCCACCCACGACCTGGAGGGGGCGCTGCTCCACACCGCCCTGGGGCAGGACATCTACACCCAGGTGTCCCAGCCCAACGGCCACTACAACCATCTGGATGTGATCAATCTGGTCCGGCGCAGCGGCTCCATTCCCCAGTTCATTGCCGATCACAACATCGACAACGGCATTGTCTATAGCTGCGTCAAGCACAACGTGCCCATGGTCCTCACCGGCTCCATCCGGGACGACGGCCCCCTGCCGGAGGTCATCGGCGACGCCTACGCCGGCCAGAGCGCCATGCGCGGTCTGGTGCGCAAGGCCACCACGGTGATCTGCCTGGCCACCATGCTCCACACCATCGCCACTGGGAACATGACCCCGTCCTTCCGGGTACTGCCGGACGGGAGCGTCCGCCCGGTCTACCTCTACACGGTGGACGCCGACGAGTTCGTGGTCAACAAGCTCCTGGACCGGGGCAGCCTCTGCGCCACCACCATCGTCACCAATGTGCAGGACTTCATCACCATCGTGGCCAAGGGCCTGGGCCTGATGTGAGAGGCCCAAAACCAAACAACCGACCAACAGCGGGGACATGGCGCGCCATGTCCCCGCTGCCGCGCTCTGCGGGTATGGGGAGGCGCGCCCCTCTGCCCAGGTCCGCGGGCCCGGGCGGAGAAAGCGGCGATTCCCTGGACTTTTTGACTGGCTGCGCCGGTACACAGAGTCTGTGTACCGGCTTTTTTCTGCGCAGATGGGGGATCGTGCCGACAAAAATCAGGAAAAATTTGCCAAATTCAAAAATTTTCATTACTCTTAAAGCACATTCGTGGTTTTTCACGAAAATTTATGAAAAGAGGATGGAAATTATGTCAAGAAAAACCGTAGCGCCCAACATTGCCTTCGACGACCAGAAGAACCGCTACTACGTGACCCTTCACTACGGCGTGGACCGCAAGGGCAACCGGATCAAGAAGACCCGGTGCTTCCCCACCCTGGATCAGGCCATCCTGGTCCGGGACAACTTCCTCACCGCCAAGACCATCCGGGGCAGCATCCTGCCCAGCGGGGTGACGGTGGGGAAGTGGCTGGACTACTGGCTCAACGACGTCATCAAGCCCGCCCGGGCGGTCACCACGGTATACGGCTACCAGAAGATCATCGACAACCACATCAAACCCATCCTGGGGGGCATCCTGCTCCAGGCTCTCACCGCCGTACAGGTCCAGCAGTATCTCAACCGCAAGCAGCAGGAGGGCCTGAGCCCCAACACCATCCGCAAGCACTACATCCTGCTCAATTCGGCCGTGGGGCTGGCGGTGAAGCAGGATATGCTGGGGAAAAACGTGATCCACTCGGTATCCCCTCCGCCGGAGCAGCCGCCGCAGCACTGCTTCTACACCCCCGAGCAGCTCCAGCGGCTCTTTGCCATCACCGCCGGCCGGAGCCTGGAACCGGTGGTGAAGCTGGCGGGGTACTTGGGCATGCGGCGCAGCGAGATCTGCGGCCTCAAATGGGACAATGTGGATCTGAAGGAGGGGGTGCTGTACATCTGCGAGGCCCGTACCGCCGCCAACGGCATCGCCGTGGACAAGGGACCCAAGAGCCCCTCCTCGGTGCGGCGTCTGGCCTTCACCGGCAACCGGGACCTGCGGGAGCTGCTGGAGCGGATGTACAGCCAGTATCTCCAGGACCGGAAGCGCTGGGGCGAGAACTTCAACCCCCAGGGCTATGTGGTGACCCACGGCCAGGGCCGGGGCAGGCCCTATGCCCCGGACTATCTCTCGGGCCGCTTCAACCAGGTCATCCGGGACAGCGGCCTGCCCCACTGCACCCTCCACGGCCTGCGCCACAGCTTCGCCTCCATCGCCAACAGCCAGAAGGTTTCCATGTTCAGCATCTGCAAGGCCCTGGGCCACAGCAACACCGCCATCACCAGCAAGGTGTACATGCACCTCTTTGACGACACCCACCAGGAGGTGGTGGACCTGGTCGGCCAGGCCATCGCGCCAAAGGAGCAATGAAAAAACCGGCGGCCCCCGGGTCTTCGGGGGCCGCCGGAACATGGCAGAGGGGAGAGCGCGGAGCCGTCAGCCCTCCACGCCGGTTGTAAACTCGTAGTCCTTCCCGGGGAGCACGGCGTTGAGCACGATGCCCACAATGGCCGCCACGGCAATGCCGGAGAGGCTGATGGACACGCCCCCCACCGCAAAGACCACCGCGCCGGAGTAGTTGATGCCGATGGCCAGCACCAGGATCAGGGCGGCCAGGATCACGTTGCGGCTGTTGGTAAAGTCCACCTGGTTCTCCACAATGTTGCGCACACCCACGGAGGCGATCATGCCGTAGAGCACCATGGACACGCCGCCCATGGTGGCGGTGGGCATGCAGGAGATGAGGGCGGCGAACTTGGGGCTGAAGGAGAGGACCACCGCCAGCGCCGCGGCAACGCGGATGACCTTGGGGTCGTAGACCCGGCTCAGAGCCAGCACGCCGGTGTTCTCACCGTAGGTGGTGTTGGCCGGGGCGCCGAAGAGGGCGGCCAGAGAGGTGGCCAGACCGTCGCCCAGGAGGGTCCGGTGGAGGCCCGGGTCCTCGATATAGTTGCGCTTGCAGGTGGAGGAGATGGCGCAGATGCCGCCGATGTGCTCCACCATGGTGGCCAGGGCAATGGGGGTGATGGTGATGGCGGCGGTGATGAGCAGGGAGACATCCAGGTCGCCGCGGCCGAAGAGGGAGAACACCGTCTCGCTCCACTGGAAGGGCAGGCCGAACCAGGCCGCCTGGGCCACGGGGGTGAAGTCCACCTCGCCGGCGATGGCCGCCACCACATAGGAGGCGATGACGCCCAGGAGGATGGGAATGATCTTCACCATGCCCCTGCCCCAGATGTTGCAGACCACCACCACGCCGATGGCCACCAGGGCGATCCACCAGTTCTGCCGGCAGGAGTCGATGGCCGTGGAGGAGAGGGTCAGGCCGATGCAGATGATGATGGGGCCGGTGACGATAGGCGGGAAGTAGCGCATCACCGCCTTGGGGCCGAAGGCCTTGAACAGCGCCGCCAGCACAACATACAGCAGCCCCGCGCACACCACGCCAAAGCACGCGTAGGGCAGCATCTCGGTGTTGGCCGTCATGGTGCCGTTCCCGCTGTCCAGCATGGGGGCGATGGCGGAATAGCCGCCGATGAAAGCGAAGGAGGACCCCAGAAAGGCCGGCACCTTCCACTTGGTCAAAAAGTGGAACAGCAGCGTCCCCACCCCGGCAAACAGCAGTGTGGAGGACACGGACAATCCCGTGAGGGTGGGCACCAGCACCGTGGCGCCGAACATGGCAAACATGTGCTGCACCCCCAGGACCAGCATCTTGGGCCGGCCCAGCTGCCGGGCGTCGTAGATGGCGCCGTTTCCATTGTCACGCATACATCTTTCCTCTCTTTCTCGTTCTCAGCAGTTCTCGTTTGACCGCCCGACGGAGGGCCCCGGTCCCGCTCGGCGTCCGGGCAGAAAAAAACCGGTGATGGATCACCGGTCAAAAAAACAGGCAAGGACACAGGGCGTTTCCTGGTTTTCATCGATCTCCCGTGCCGCCATTGCCTTGTCCTCCGCAAAACGGTTTGTACTATTATACCCATCCGTCCCCCTCCGGCGCAAGAGGCAATCTTGCACAATTCTCCAGCCGCGGCGGACCGGCAGCGCTCCTCCGGACGGAACAAGGCCGCCCCATACAGGGCGGCCTTGTTCCAGATGGAGAAGATTGAGGAAAAACGATACGTTCAAAGGCGATTGCCTTATCACATCAAACAGTATACCGGAAGTCTGTCCAAAATGCAATGGATAAATTTCATAACATTTTTTTGCGCCTCCGGAGGCCGCTCGTTTAACCTGACAAAGTAAAACTTACAACTTTGGGCAAAACGCACAATCCCCTGAGAAAGCGCGGGGAGGGGCGGAGCGGATGATTTTGTGGAATCTCGGGCAAAACGCCGCTTGACAGCGGAATTTTCCCGTGATATAGTGTCAGCGTAAAAACGGCCTTGACGGAGAAAGCGCCGCCGCGACAGCGCACAGAGAGGGACATCGCTGCTGGAAGTGTCCTGCGTCTGCCGGCGGAACAACCCCTCCCGAGCCGCCCGCCGAACGCCCCTGGGGGGCCAGTAGACCGGGACGGGGACGCCCGTTACAGCGTACACGAGCGACGGGGCTCGCCCCGTAAGCAGGGTGGAACCGTGGAATACGTCTTTTCGTATCTCACCCCTGAACCTTCAGGGGTGGGATTTTTTGCTTTGGGCAACCGATCGCCCGCAGCCTCACCCCTCGCCGCTGCCGCGGCAGCCGGGGCAGCGGGGAAAACCAGCTCATCGGTTTTCCCCTCCCGCCCCCAGACCAAAAAAGGAGGAAGCAACCATGTCCGAAGAGAACAAAACCGAGTTTACCTTTGAAAACGAAACCTACCGCAAGACCTACTGGCACACCTGCTCCCACATCCTGGCCCAGGCCATGAAGCGCCTGCACCCGGAGGTGAAGCTGGCCATCGGCCCCGCCATCGACAACGGCTTTTATTACGACTTTGACACCCCCCAGCCCTTCACCGAGGACCAGCTCAGCGAGCTGGAGGCGGAGATGCGGAAGATCTGCAAGGAGAAACTGAAGCTGGAGCGCTTTGAGCTGCCCCGGGCCGAGGCCCTGAAGTTCATGGAGGAGAAGGGAGAGCCCTACAAGGTGGAGCTCATCAACGACCTGCCCGAGGATGCCCACATCTCCTTCTATCGCCAGGGGGAATTCACCGACCTGTGCGCCGGCCCCCACCTGGACTCCACCGGCCGGGTCAAGGGCAACGCCATCAAGCTCACCGCCTGCAACGCCGCCTACTGGCGGGGGGACTCCAACCGGGAAACCCTCCAGCGGATCTACGGTGTGGCCTTCCCCAAGAAGGATGAGCTGGACGAGTACCTGGCCAAGATCGAGGAGGCCAAGAAGCGGGACCACCGGAAGCTGGGAAAAGAACTGGGCCTGTTCATGCTGCGGGACGAGGGGCCCGGCTTCCCCTTCTTCCTGCCCAAGGGCATGACGCTCAAGAACACCCTGCTGGACTACTGGCGGCAGATCCACAAGAAGTACGGCTATGTGGAGATCTCCACCCCCATCATCCTGAACCGCCAGCTGTGGGAGCGCTCCGGCCACTGGGACCACTACAAGCAGAACATGTACACCACCGTCATCGACGAGGAAGATTACGCCATCAAGCCCATGAACTGCCCCGGCGGCATGCTGGTCTACGCCAGCGAGCCCCA